>CAYOBD010000089.1:0-8645 GCA_964402005.1 uncultured Eggerthellaceae bacterium | reverse complement strand
TCTGGCGGCGCTGGCACATATCGCTCTCGTCGTTCTTCCGCGACTACGTCTACATACCGCTGGGCGGCTCCCGCTGCTCGGCGGCCCGCAACACGCTCAACATCGCGGTCGTGTGGGCGGTCACGGGCCTGTGGCACGGCGCGGCGTGGAACTTCGTGCTGTGGGGCGTCTACTACGGGGCCCTGCTCATATGCGAGAAGCGCATCTGGGGCCGCGCGCTCGCCCGCGCCCCGCGCGCCGTCGGGCACCTCTACACGGCCGCGGTCTTCGTGTTCGGCTGGACGTTCTTCTGGATAGGCGACATGGGCGCGCTCGCGCAGTGGTGGGCCGCCATGGGCGGCGCGTACGGCGCGACCGGCGCCTGCACGTTCTGGGAGCTCACCGCCTGGGAGTACTGGCCGGTCCTTCTGGCCTGCGCCGCGGCGAGCGGGCCGGTCATGCCGTTCCTGAAGGAGCGCCTCTGCGCCTGGGCCGAGGGGCGCCCCGCCAAGAGCGTCTTCGCCGAGGGGGGCGCGGCGCACCCCAAGACGTCGTCCGCCGAGGGCCTTTGCGCCATCGAGGCCGATCCCGCCACGCCGGCGCGGGCCCGGGCGCTCGAGGCCGTGCGCATCGCCGTCGACGTCGCGCTGCTGGCGCTGCTCGCGCTGAGCATGTTCTCCATCGTGTCCGGCTCGTTCAACCCGTTCATCTACTTCCAGTTCTAGTGCTTCATATAAAAGCTCGATTAAAATAGCCGAACAGGCTGCCATTTCGACCCATGCTGCTAAGCACTGGTCTTTTAGTCCTCATGGAGCATCATCTGCTTTTGCTGCTCATTACATGACTTTATCTCCGCACAAGAGCACTCAACCATAACGATCTTCCTCTTCCGCAGATACCCCGTAATGTTCGGCTCAGGCTTTACAAGTTAAGAAAAGCAAGCAGCTTACACCATTCCGGGGTGTGCGCACCTTGCGCAGCTTTATCTCGAAGTCCGCGTTCTTGGTGAACCCGAAAGCGCACGCGATGCGCCATCTCTTACCACCCTGCATAACAACCGGCGCCGACGTGTTGTATTCGTCAATAGATAAACCAACATTGGGGACGCTGACGTTTCTCCGTACCGCCCTATGCGGCAATCCCTGGAGAGGGTAAGCTAAATTGGACACCAAGTTAAGAGTGAAAGGTGTTCAGATGGCCCCTAAGAGAAAACGATACGACAAGGCGTTCAAGGTCGCAGCTGCGCAAGTGGTGCTTTCCAGGGAGAAGAGCGTGCGGGAGCTGTCGGAGGAGCTCGGCATCAAGGACTCCGTGCTGCGCAGGTGGGCCCACGAGTTCGAGGAGATGGGCGACTCCGCCTTCCCCGGCAACGGGTCGCCAAAGGTGAACAAGGACTACGAGATCGTCAAGCTACGGAAGAGGGTCGAGGAGCTCGAGGCGGAGAACGAGCTCCTAAAAAATTTCCGGGCCTTCTTGAGTCAAGACCGTGCGTGAGGTACAAGTCCCTCAAGGAGCACAGGGGCGAGCTCGGCCCCATCAGGAAGGCTTGCGAGATCCTCGGAGTGTCGAAGTCCGGGTACTACGAGTACCTGCACCGCCGGAAGTCGAACCGGCAGATCGAGCGCGAGGCGCTCGAGGGGTTTGTGGAAGAGGTTTTCAAGGCGCACAAGGGCCGTTACGGCTACAGGCGGGTGAACCGCGAGCTCCGCAAGTCCGGCATCGTCGTGAGCGAGAAACGCGTGCTGAAGGTCATGCGCAAGCTCGGGCTCGCCGCCAAGGGGGCTTCTAGGAAATGGAGGCGCCAGCGCGCCTTCGACCCTGGCGACCCGAGGCTCAACCTCGTGGACAGGGCGTTCACGGTTGCCGCCAGGAACGTGCTCTGGGTCGGCGACATCACCTACGTCCCAACCGGCGAGGGCTGGCTTTACCTGGCGACCGTCATAGACGCATGGTCGAGGAAGGTCGTCGGCTGGTCGATGTCGCACAGGATCACCGAGGACCTGGCCATAGACGCCATCAACCAGGCGGTGGGCCGCGAGCGCCCGGGCGAGGGGCTCGTGTTCCACGACGACCAGGGATCCCAGTACACGTCCAGGGCGTTCCAGAAGTGCCTGGAGGGGCACGGCATAACGCAGTCGGTCTCTCGGCCCGGCGACCCGTACGACAACGCCGTTGCCGAGTCGTTCTTCAAGACGCTGAAGAGAGAGCTCGTCAACGGGCGCAGCTACAAGACCAGGGAGGAGGCGAAGCAGGACATATTCAAGTACATCGAGCTGTACTACAACGTCCGTCGCATGCATTCGACGCTGGGATACGTGTCGCCGTGCGAGTACGAGCGTAAATCCGCATGATGGTCCTTAAATAATCGTCCAATTTAGGTTGACCACTCCAGTGAATGATGCTGCCGAAAACCCTTAACGATTGCGCTTCATCAGCCAATTTTGTTCGAGATGTCCCACTCGAAATCGCAGTTAGGGCATCTGAACGTTCCTATGACCCTGTTGTTGTTCTGGGGGCCGTTCGGATCGACGCTCTGCCCCCACTCGATTTTAAGAGGACTGCAAGTTGTGCCGCACGACGGGCAGTTGCTGGACGTCGGCGCGTTTTTCGGCAAGTCGTACCAGCCCCCGGAAACTTGGTCCAGATCTTCCATGCTCAGCTCATTTTCATAGGTTTCTTCGCTGTGGTCAGCCATTTCTTTCTCCTGTTCACTTAGCTTCAGCATCGATGCCGGCCCGTTCAAGCTCCTCGGCAAGGGATGCGTACTGGTCTGCGAGTTCTTGGGCGTTTTGGGAGAAGACCGTCATCCAGCCGGTGGTGCCGCCGTTGCCCCTCGTTTCAACGTCGTAGCTTCCTGGCTCAGCTTCGATGAAGAACATGATCCTGCCTTGGGCATCGCCATCGTAGGCAACGATCTTGCCGTCTGCCGAGGTAATCGTCAGATGGAAGCTGCCCTTGTCCAGGCAGGGGCTGATGACGATGACGTCGCCCTCTTTCACAGTGACGGCGCCGCCGGTTGTGGCCGAGCTGTCAGAGCCTGCGTTCTCAGCGGTTACTTTGATGCCGCTGGCTTCCTCAAGCGGTTCCTGAGAATACTTCGATGCGCCGCCGCAGGCGACGAGTCCCAGCATCAGCGCGAACGCACAGCATGCGAAAACGAATGCGATGTTTTTCCTCATGATTGCCGCCTTTCATGATGCCGATCGAGCCGCTTTGCCTATTCTATCCCAGAGAGAGAACATGCTCGGAAAGCGGTTTTGTAGGCATTTGCACTTTAGCTCTTTAGCGAGCATGCAAAGAATGAAGTTGTTTTTGTTCTGCGTTCTGTCTCGTCTTGCGCCGTTGGAATCCATGGCGCTTACATCCTCTTGGAATGGGCGTTCTGCGACGACAATGCGGCAGCGATCTGGTCTAACGCCCGATAATGCGACTCCGGCTCGCAGACAGGCGTTACGCATCGGGCGAAGCAGCTGCACGCTTTCGTACGGAAGGCAATTTCTGATTCATGCCGGTCACGGCGTTTATGCCCATACCGCATAGCAGATCCAGGAATCGATGGAAATCCGGTTCCCATTCCTCGCGTTCGTAGCCTTCGAAGTCCTCCATGGGATAGGGGATGTTCAGCGACTTGTACTTTTCGGTACCGAGCGCACGCCATGGCAGCAATTGGTATTGCAGCACGTTGTTATGCAGCTCGTTTAGGATGAATTCGCCGATAGCCCGCATATCCTCTTCGGTGGCGTTGAAGCCCTTGAGCACGGGAGTGCGGATGACCAAAGGAGTGCCGCTGGCCTCGATGCGCTTGATGTTTTCCAAGATGAGCTCGTTGCCCGCGCCGCAGCGCCGGCGATGCTCTTCGGAATTCATCGTCTTGATATCGCAGATGATCATGTCGCAGTAGGGGATGATCATCTCCACCGTCTCGGCGGGTACGTTCAGCGCGCTCTCCAGCACGGTGTGCACGCCTTCATCTTGGCAGCGCTCGAATACAGCACGTACGAACTCGGGCTGTAGCAGCGCTTCGCCGCCCGAGATGGTGATGCCGCCACCGGTCTTCTCGTGGAAGGCCCGATCGCGCTCGACCACGGCCATAACGTCATCGACGGTGTACCACTCGCCCCAGGCTTTGAGCGCGGATGGCGGGCAGAGCTTCGTGCATTTGAGGCAATGGATGCATTTGGTGCGATCGATTGCAGCGATGATGCCATCGGCCGTAGCCAGTAGCGCCTCTTGCTTGCAGGCTCGCAGGCACAGTCCGCATTCGTCCAGCCCGATGCATTTGTCGGGATCGATGCCCGTTTCAGCGTACGCCTTAAGGCCTTCCGGGTTACTGCACCACTCGCATGCCAGCGAGCATCCTTTGAGGAAGAATTCTGTGCGGATGCCGGGGCCGTCGTGCACTGTGTATCCCTGCACGTTGAAGACGAGGCCGCGTGGGCCCGCAGTCTCGGTTTTCTTCTTCTTTTCAGCGTAATTTGTCAGCCCTGGTACTGGCATCGGTCGCTATCCCTTCTAAAGAGCGGAAAGGGAAGTCTTCCCCTTCCGCTTAATTTCGTTATCAGTCAAGTGAAAGTTCGGTGCGGTTGATCAGGTCGTCTTGCAAGATCGGCGACATC
This sequence comes from uncultured Eggerthellaceae bacterium, assembly GCA_964402005.1. Lineage (GTDB taxonomy): Bacteria > Actinomycetota > Coriobacteriia > Coriobacteriales > Eggerthellaceae > CAYOBD01. The sequence continues at coordinate 4,050 of CAYOBD010000089.1, read as the reverse complement.
TCCACGAAGTACGTGCTGTAGCCGGCCACGCGCACCAGCAGGTCGCGGTAATCCTGCGGAGCCTTTTGCGCCCTGAGCATCGTGTCCTTCGTGATCACGTTGAACTGGCTCTGCTTGCCGCCCATCTCGAAATACGTGTCGATCAGATCGATCAGGTTGTCGCGACCGGCTTCGCCCGACACGCTGTTGGGCGAGAACTTCCAGTTCAGAATCACGCCGTTCGTGATCTCGGCCTGGTCGATCTTGGCTACGGACTTCGCGATGGCGGTCGGGCCCTTCACGTCGTGGCTGCCACCGTAGGTGTGCACGGCGCCCAGGCAGTCCGAGATCGGTTCCCAGTCCACGCGACCGTCGGGCGTGGCCTTGCAGCTGCCGCCGAGTGCCACGTTGATGGCGATGGAATACAGACCTGGGATGAAGAAGCCCTTGGGATCGCGGCGCATCGGATGTTTCTTCATCAGCTCGCTGTACAGATGGCTGATCCACACGGCGTACTTGTCGGCGTAATCGTCGTCATTTCCGTAGTGGTGCACTTTGTCGGAGTTGACGTACGCGTAAACCTCTTTGTAGCCCGTCCAGTTGGCCTTGCATGCCTTTATCAGCTCGTCGCCCGAGATAAGCTCCTGCTCGAAGACGAGCTGCTCGATCGTGGCCATGATGTCGGCGCAGGTGCCGACGCCGATGAACTGCGGCCCGTTGCGGTTGAAGCGCGCGCCGCCTACGGAGATATCGGTGCCGGTCTCTGTGCAGTCGTGGTAGAGCAGTGACAGATACGGCAGGCGTTTGTGCTCCATGTTGGCTTCGTCGATCTTGTTGGAAGAGTCGCAGAAGTTGTCTACCCAGAACTCGAATTGCTTCTCGACGGCCTCGACGACCTCCTCCATGCTCTTCATGTCCTTGAGCTCGCCGGTATGCGGCCCCAGCTGCTTTTCGTCGTTCCAGTCGCGTCCGTCGTTCAGGGCCAGCTGAACGATATACGGTACGTTGATGTAGCCGGAGTCGTGCCAGCCGTGCATGTAGCCCGGGATCGTGGGCTCGACGCAGCCGACGGGGATGTAGTCGCGCGCGAGCTCCAGCGGGACGCCATCGTCGACAAGGCCCTTTATCATCACTTCGTCGTTGAAGATCTTGGGCTCGCCGCAGCCGATGCGGATCACGTTGAACACTTTGACCTTGAACTCGCGCGGCGAGTCCTCATCCAAGCGGACGCCCAGCCACGGCACGGGCATGCGGGTGTGCGCGTATGCGTCGAGCACCATGTAGCTCAGGTCGTTGGTGATGTCTTTGCCCTCTTCGTCAATGCCGCCCACGTCCAGCGTGATGCCGCCGTAGATGGTGCCCGATGCGAAGATGATGCCGAAACGGTCGCGCAGCTTGTTCAGCTCGCGCATCTTGACAAACAGGTTCTCGATCAGCTCTTGGCAGAATTCGCGGGAGAGAGCCCCTTTGTCGTAGAATGGCGCCATGATCTTGTCGAAGCGGCCGTAGCCTACGGAGTGGCCGTTCGCCTCGATGCAGATCAGGCAGTATGCGAAGTGCAGCAGCTGGATTGCTTCCCAGAAGTCGCGTGGCACGTTCTTTGACACCCAGTGGCAGTTCGACGCGATGCGCTCGAGCTCGGCCTTGCGGGTCGGGTCGGTGCAGGCGGCCGCCTGCTCGTCGCACAGGTCGCCGTAGCGGTTGCACCAGTGCTCGACGGCGTCGAGCGTGATCAGAGCGCACTCGAAGTATTCAGCCTTGCTGTCGTAGTCGGGGTCATCGGCGGATAGGCTCGCTTGGTATGCCAGCACGTCGGCTCGGATGCCCTCCCAGCCCTTGTTGAGCACCATCGCCATGTCGGCAACGCCATGGCCGACGCCTTGCTGCGCGTAATGGTTGCAGATGTAGACGCTGCGTTCGCTGAAGGGTCCTCCGGAGGCGATCCGGTTGTAATCGGTGAACTTGGATTGCACGCGACCTTCGAGTGTCCGCTCGGGCGTCCAGTAGCCAGCATAGGCCTCGATAGCGTCCTGGTTTTCCTGCGGGACGAACAGCTTGTCGTTGGGGCGCTGGTCCATCGGCCAGTTATGGAACTCGTCAATGACCCAGTCGATTCCGTACTCGGGATAAACGCCGCATTCGCATGCCGGCGCCGCGATATCGCCTGCGATGAGCTCGTCGTCGTACATGAAGATGTCGCACTGGTGCAGGATGTCGGACAGCGTCTTCGCCGAGCGCATCGCCACGGACTCGTTTTCGTAGCGCTTGTACGACTCGGTGACGATGGCGCCGCGCTTGGGATCGACGCTCGGCGTTTTGTCGCGAACCCATGCAAGCAGTCGATTGATGCGCGGGAAGGGCGATTTCTCCTCAGTGAGCCCCGAGATGCCCACGCCCCATTCCTTGTCGAATGGCTCGATGGCGAGCGGTGCGGTATCGCGTTTTGTGGTGGTCATGCCGTCTCCCTTTCTTGTATCGGTGCGGCAGCGGCGCCGGACCTCGGTGGCATATTTCACAATGTGACAACAGAATCTGATGTCCTTGCCACATTGCGAAATGCGGAAGCGGGGTCAGGCTCCGCTTCCGCATTCCATCATGGAGCTTTCTCTAATCAAGAGAAAGCTCGGTACGGTTGATCAGGTCGTCCTGCAGGACTGGCGACATCTCCACGAAGTAGGTGCTGTAGCCGGCTACGCGTACCAGCAGGTCGCGGTAATCCTGCGGCGCCTTCTGGGCGCGCAGCATGGTGTTCTTCGTGATGACGTTGAACTGGCTCTGCTTGCCGCCCATCTCGAAATACGTATCGATCAGGTCGATCAAGTTGTCGCGACCTGCCTCGCCCGACACGCTGTTGGGTGAGAACTTCCAGTTCAGGATCACGCCGTTCGTGATCTCGGCCTGGTCGATCTTGGCTACGGACTTCGCGATGGCGGTCGGGCCCTTCACGTCGTGGCTGCCGCCGTAGGTGTGCACGGCGCCCAGGCAGTCAGAGACAGGCTCCCAGTCTACGCGTCCGTCGGGGGTCGCCTTGCAGCTGCCGCCGAGTGCCACGTTGATGGCGATGGAGTACATGCCGGGGATGAAGAAGCCCTCGGGATCGCGGGCGATGCGGTGCTGCTTCAGGAGCGTGCTGTACAGATGGGCGATCCACACGGCGTACTTGTCGGCGTAGTCGTCGTCGTTGCCGTAGTGATGCACCTTATCGGAGTTGACGTATGCGTATACCTCCTTGTAGCCCGTCCAGTTGGCTTTGCAAGCTTTGACGAGCTCCTCGCCCGAGATGAGCTCCTGCTCGAAGACGAGCTGCTCGATCGTGGCCATGATGTCGGCGCAAGTGCCGACGCCCACGAACTGCGGCCCGTTGCGGTTGAAGCGCGCGCCGCCGCAGGTGATGTCAACGCCGGTCTCTGTGCAGTCATGGTAGAGCAGCGAGAGGAATGGCAGGCGCTTGTGCTCCATGTTGGCTTCGTCGATCTTATTCGAGGTATCGCAGAAATTGTCCACCCAGAACTCGACCTGCTTCTCGACGGCCTCGACGACCTCCTCCATGCTCTTCATATCCTTGAGCTCGCCGGTGTGGGCGCCCAGTTGTTTCTCGTCGCGCCAGTCGCGCCCGTCGTTGAGGGCCAGCTGGAAGATATAGGGCATGTTGATGTAGCCGGAGTCGTGCCAGCCGTGCATGTAGCCGGGGATGGTGGGCTCGACGCAGCCGACGGGGATGTAGTCGCGGGCGAGCTCGATTGGGATGCCGTCCGCCGCGAGGCCCGGGATCATCACTTCGTCGTTGAAGATCTTGGGCTCGCCGCAGCCCATGCGGATGACGTTGAACACCTTGATCTTGAACTCGCGCGGCGTATCTTTGTCCAGGCGCACGCCGAGCCACGGTACGGGCATGCGGGTGTGCGCGTAGGCATCGAGCACCATGTAGCTGAGGTCGTTCGTGATATCAACGCCTTGCTCGTCGACGCCGCCCACGTCCAGCGTGATGCCGCCGTAATACGTTCCAGAGGTGAAGATGATGCCGAAGCGGTCGCGCAGCTTGTTCAGCTCGCGCATCTTGATGAACAGGTT
>CAYOBD010000088.1:0-8671 GCA_964402005.1 uncultured Eggerthellaceae bacterium | reverse complement strand
GCCGGATCGTCGAGGGCCAGGTCGCCGTAGACCTCGTCGGTCGAGATGTGGTGGAAGCGCGTGCCATGCGCTCGCGCAGCCTCCAGCAGCACGAACGTGCCCTGCACATTCGTACGGACGAACGGCGCGGGGTCGGTAACGATATTATCGTTGTGCGACTCGGCGGCGAAATGCACGCAGGCATCGGCTTTAGCGAACAGACGATCGACCAGATCGGCGTCGCAGATGTCGCCGCGCACGAAGTCCATGCGATCCGAAGGCACACCGTCTAGGTTCGCCATGTTACCCGCATAGGTGAGCACATCGAGCACAGTAATATGCACATCTGGCTTGTTGTCGGCCACCCAATGCATGAAGTTGGATCCGATGAATCCCGCTCCACCGGTCACGACGATGTGCTTCGGCTGAAATTCGGTTGTCATGTATCAACTCCTTACATGTCCTCTTTAGTATCTGGTCCCATCAATACGGCGCTGGTGCCAAACCGTCGCCATGCATGATGACGTTGCCTGGCGCCAGTGTCGCACTCCACTATGATTGCGCCTCCAGCACGCGCAACGCATCCTCCAAAGCGAGCGCTACCACAGGGAAATGCTTAACCGATCGCAAATCGGATGTAACAAGATAGTTCGCCTGCACCCGCATCACAGCGACAATCACCAAATCACCTCAGCAATCCGCATGCAGCCTCTTGCGACGGCGCGCCAACCAGAGGTCCGAGATGTCGCAGCCGATTCCTGTTGCAATTCCCGACATATCCTCCACGCACGCCCATGCAATCTCGTTGACGGCCCCGGTGCAATGCGCGTCGTCCGCTGTCAATTTGTAGTACCTGTCTTCCAGGCAAAATACGTTCCCCGACGATACCGCCATGAGTAAGATGCTATCCTCGGCTATGATTGTCTTCGTAAGGAGTGCATCCGGAAGCGGCCTCGTTCCACATCGCCCCACTAAGCTCGGCAACCAATCAGCGTTCTTAATTTCACGCAGAACCTCCTAGGGCGCATCAGGCAGCTCCGGATCCGCAGCCTCCAGTCCAGCGCACAGACCCCGTCCCTTCTCGAAATCCACAAGACGCCCCGTCATCGCGCCATCGGGCACCTCACCCGAAGCACCATGCAGCTCCTCTGCTGCCTGATCGGGGGGATCTCCATGCTTGACGAGGAGGGTCCAACAAGGCGCACACTACCTGCGATGGTGCAAGCTCCAAACTTGCCGCAATTCGATCCCATCGGCTCTTCAGCGAGTCATCAATTCGTGTGTTCATCTGCGCTGCTATCATGGTATCTCCTTATTGCTATACGTATAGTTTACACGGGTAAGTACAAGCGCCAAGAAAGAATGCCGATTCAAGCCCGAAGATTCACCGCAAAACAAAGATACGGATAATAATAAAGCGATAAAAAAGTGTCATTTAAACTGATACTACATCCACACACGCATTCAACAAGCTGAACAAGGCGAGGGAGGCCGTGGTCCAAATCAGAATCTCTTTCAAAAGCTTCAATTCTATGAGCACTGTGCCGCTGACGCTCGAAACGGTCTCGTCAGCTAAGGTGCGGGGGATCGAAACTCACATCTGCCACTCATTCAAAGGCGTGAAAGCGCTCAGAAACGCAGCTGCATACAATGAAAACACCGCAGGCAAGATTACGATTGCCAGAGTGTCGACGTTCTTGCGGGCCGCTGTTCTCATGGACGACGTCCCCTGAGCTAACATCCGTAATTTCTGCTGCTGCGGTGAGGGTTTCGAAGGCGAGGAGTCAGTATTTAATATCCAATTCCGAATTGGCGGTGATGTGCTTGATTATAGGTTCAGCTGCATTCTTTCGAGGGCGGAGGCCAAATCCGAGTGGCCACACGCGTAGACTTCGACGCCGAAACAGGCGTTCGGGCGCGATGGTTCTGATGAAGTGCTATCTGAAAAGTAACTGATCGAAGCGCACGATAACGACTTCCGCATCAGACTCGACACCTACAAGGAAGATTTCCTCGCCAACGCTAAGGCAACTCTCAAATCATGACTTTTCTTCACATTCATAACAGTAGATAAAAGCACCGACGGCGGTTCACCTCTGGCCATTTTCCCAAAAGCGCTGTCCTGGCTCTTATCGTGCCTGAATATCATCGAAGCGAGACAACGCATGCAGACGACGGTATTCTATACCGATGACAAGGTTTTTGATGCTGCAACCGAAGTCATATCATCCTTCGAAATGGGAAGTGGAGGCACGAGAAAGGAGCCGCCCATCGTCAATCGCGACAAATACATCCAAGAACCCCGCACAATGGCTATCAGCAAGATAATCAGAGGAAGCATGCCAAAGAACGAGAAGAGCCGCACGGCGCTGCCGATCCGCAACGATGATGCGTTTCTAGGTATTGAAATGATTGTGATGATTGGGATCGCCGAGCCCGAAGCGACGTTTTTAGGACGACCCGCGAGGAATCATTCTTTGACTTCAGCTTCCACGATGAGCTGAACGTAACAAGGTGGTTGCTCGACTTCATGGACCTGCTGTTCACGAAGAGCAAGGATCCGCGCCTGTAGTGGATGGGTTCAACAGAGATTAACATCCCACGCTCATGCAACGCTCAGTGGAATTGCTCAACGAGGTGCACACTGACGTCAACTATCAGCTCACATTCGCAATACAAAAATGCGATATTGTCCTACAAGTATTTCAGATGCAACAAAATCTGGTTCGTAGGGCGCGGCGAGGAGAGTCTCTCGCGGATATACCCCCTCGATAGATTCGCACTGGGCGGCACCCGATCCAACGCGCGTTTGGCCAAAAGATACCTAGTGAACCCATCCGAACGGCTTACAAAAAATGATAATCCCTAAGCTTATAGAGTTGAAACCCACGAAGCACACAGGCATCAATAGAAGACGGTCGACACAAGGGAGATTGCTTGAGTATGTGCAAAGGATTCGTGATGACGCAGACGGCAATTACTGATTCCACGGAGCGACTGGTCGAATTGTAGTTTTCTTCGGCGTCGATACCTATACGGGCAACGCAGCACTGTATGCAGCCGACTATATGAGTTTCGCGCGCGTTACGCAACGAGCCCGCTGGCAATCGGCGCCTTTTTGAAAAGCTTGCTAGGAACGAGCTTAGCATGAACGCGAAAACGAATCATACCGTAGAAAATCTCGCAAATAGACTTGGGGCAGCCACGAATGCGTAAGCTGTTCTGAATCAGAATCCTGCAATAGCTAATGGCTGCCTGACTGGTAAAGCAACGCGGCAGCACCCATTATAGAGATGATTCTCGAAAAATCTGACTCGGGAGACGATTGTTCAAAACTGTTACGGTAAACCGTAAGCAACAAAGCATAGAGCCTCCTCGGCCATCTACCCATCCCCAGTGGCGCATTCCCTGCGAATCGCTATAATATGTTGCAGTGAGGAGGTTTTGCATTCCTTGCCGTACTCGCCAGAGTGCGATCAGGAAAACAAAACCATGATGCGTTCGGTCAACGCAAATGGGGCCGAAACAGGCGTTTCCGGTACCGCCACATCCCGGGTTGCAAGGGCGTACCCTGTGGCATGCAAATAGCGGAACCCGTGGCATCGCCCGCAATAAGCGGGAGGCCCTCGACAGGGGTGCTCTCTGAGCGCCCGGACGATCGGCCAACCGAATGAGGAGGAACCAGGTGGGTGCCAGAATCAGCGCCAAAAACGCCATCGTCAGGCTCGAGTCCGCCCTCTATGAGCTCAATGAGCCCCACAAAGGCCTCCGCCGCGTACTCGCCTATGGCACGTTCGACCTTCTACACTACGGCCACATCCCCCTGCTGCGTCGCGCCGCGGCGCTCGAGGATTACCTGGTGGTGGCGCTCTCTACCGATGAGCTCAACGCCGGCAAGGGCAAGCAGAGCTTTTACCCCTATGAAACTCGCCGCGAGATGCTCGAGACCATCCGCTACGTCGACCTCGTCATCCCCGAGTACAGTTGGGAGCAAAAGCTCGATGATGTGCAAAAATGCGGCATCGGTGTGGTCGTAATGGGCAGCGACTGGGCGGGCCCGAACCGCTTCGAGTACCTGCGCGAATACTGCAGACTGGTGTTTCTCGACCACACGCCAGGAATCTCGACGACGCAGGTGAAGGCGAATTTGCATAGAGATTAGACAGAGCAAAATGCAATTACTACCAACCATCAGAACGATAGAGAAAGGAGGAGCAGTCGTGGCCCAATCCCCCAAGGTCAGCGTCGTCGTCCCCATCTTCAACGTTGCCATGTATCTTGAAGAGTGCTTGGATTCACTCGAAAAACAGACCCTGGACGAGCTCGAAGTCATTCTCGTTGACGACGGATCGACTGATGCGAGCCCCCGAATAGCCCTTTCCTACGCCGACCGACTCCCGAATTTCATCTATTATCTCAAAGAAAACGGAGGGCTCGGCGATGCGCGCAACTACGGCTTGGATCGTGCAAGGGGCGACTACGTCTGCTTCTGTGATTCTGATGACACCATTCCCCCAGAGGCCTATGAGCACATGTACGTTCTCGCAATCAAGTACGATTGCGACATCGTCACCGGAGACATGCGACGATTCACCTCAAGCAAGCAATACGATAGCTCCCTGCATCGCATTGCTTACAAAAACGTATACGAGCGAATCAACCTACTTGAGCATCCGGAGCTGCTCTACGATACCACAACGCCGACGAAACTGTTCAAAGCCAGTTTTCTGCGCGAAACCGGCCTACGATTCCCGGTCGGTATGTACTACGAAGACATCCCCTTCAACATCCCCGTGCAATGCCTCGCGAAGAAACGCGCACACCTCGATGAAATCGTGTACAACTGGCGCGCACGCGAAGGGGGAGGCTCCTCGATCACGCAGAGAAGAACCGAGTGGCAAAACTGCGCCGACCGCTTTAAAGCCATCCAGATGGTCAACGACTATTTAAGAGAGCACGAAATCGACCCCGCCCTCATATTCGAGAACAACGTCAGGTGTCTGAGTATAGATCTGCGCATTTTCATCGATGTACTCCCGAAGGCGGACGAGGAATACCAAAAGGCGTTCATGGACCTTGCAATGCCGCTCGTGCGCGAACTCGGTGAAGCCGCCCTCGCGCATGTCAAAGCCGTAGATCGCATGAAGTATTACTACATACTCAACAACGACCTGCCTGGATTGCTAAAGTACCTAAAGTACGCCCGAGGCGTAATGAAGATGCTGCCGGTCAGCATACGCAACGGTCACGCAATCGGCCGATTCCCGCAAAAAGCACCGGATTTCTTCAAGGACATGACCTTGGAGCTCCAAGAAAACGGCTGCGCAATCAGCATCAGCAAAGCATCGATCAATACTGACGATGGGCTCTGGATTGAGGGCAATACGTTCTTCCGTGCACTTGATGCGGCCCGAAGCGACAACATTCAGGTGCGCGCTTTCCTCGAATCCTGCGAAGATGGGAGCGTCGTTGCAGAGGCACCCGCCGCCATCGTGAAATCAGCCAATCCGCACACGATAATACGCCACAGCCTCAAACGATACATCGTCAGCCCCGTACGCAGAGAGCAAACGCGATACGGAATAAACATCCCCTGGGAGGAACTGCGACATCTGCCCCAGGGAGAGTATCGTCTCAGAATTGAATACTCTCGCAATGGTTTAACCTGCAAAAACCTCCAACCCGCCTACCCTATCGCAGACAAGGGTCCTTATCCGAACGCTCTCTTCGAAGGCGGTCGTTGCTTCAAATCAAGGTACAGTCCCGCCAGCCAGTTCAGGCTGATAATTGCAGACCAGACCGACCCCGTTGTCGATAGGGCGGAAATAGACGGCCATACATGCCGGCTGTACGATGGCGAGATTCTTGTTTATGAAGACGCCATCAACGATTTGGGAAATCGAACGGAATTGAAGGAGCTCGTACAGCGCGTTAATAAAGAAAAGATTTCGACCTCCATCGTCCAAGGAGAGACACGTCTATTTGGAAAAAACGCAGTCTGTATCTCGTCCACCCCCCAAGGGCACCTTCATATGAAAGACCACCCGTATGCAGCTGCTACGAAAACGGCATCCTTCGATGGCAGGCGTTTCGAATTCCAGATAAGAGAGCTTGAACCCGGACAGCTCGACCCGTACAAGCAGGCGGTCCTAAAGAGCAGAAGAACAGGCACAAGGATATCGTGTGCTGATTTCGTTATACAAGAAAACGGGTTGGTTACTTGCGTATTCGACGTGTCCGACAAGGAGACGGCCAATCAGCTGCCGAGCGGCTATTATGATTTGCTTCTCGAAAGCGAATGCCCCGACCGATGCTCAGACCTGCAAGTCCTCACAGGAGAACGACCCTTCGCAAAGCCGATAAAAGCAGCCGGGCAACGCTACCGATATGCTTTAGCTACGGGCGACTTCGAATGCATATCTGTTGCAAGGGCATGGGGCCGCCTTCAAAACACGAAGCACAGGCGATCGGTTATGCACCGAAAAGTGTTCATGCCGCTATATAGAATCGCACGAACAGTAATGCCAATCGACCGTAAGATGATTCTGTTCGAATCATATTGGGGCACGCAGACCGGCTGCAATCCCGGTGGGTTCTATCGCTACATGGATGAACACCACAAAGAGTACACTTGCGTTTGGTCGGTAGAAGACGAACGCATGCTGATCGAAGGTGGGGGAAAGCGAATAAGGAAAGGGTCTCTCCCCTATTACGTGGCTTTGGCCCGCGCCCATTACCTGATGAGCAACGTCAACTTCGAGAACTGGTACAAAAAGAGACATGGGCAAATCGAGATACAAACGACCCACGGAACGCCACTTAAAACGGTGGGTTTCGCCGCCCCCGACGAATTCCCAACCGAAGCGGCTCTGGAAAGCTTTGCAAAGAGGTGCAGCCGATGGGACTACCTGATCGCCCCCGGACCTAGAGCGCAGGCGATCCTTGCCAACAACTACCATTTTACGAAGCAATTCCTCAACACGGGGTTCCCCCGCAACGACGAGCTCTTCGCAATGAACAACCCGAAAGACATCGCCCGCATCAAGCGGAAATTCGGTGTTCCCATCGATAAGAAGCTGGTCATCTATGCGCCGACTTGGCGCGTACAAGGCAGATTCGACCTGGAGCTCGACTTGACGAAGATGGCCGACATACTCGACGAGGAGTACGCCATCGGACTGCGGCCACACCACTTCTGCCTCAAGGGCATCGACTGGAGTCAGATCGATGCTCGAATCCATAACCTGTCGAAAGGCCCGAGCGCCGCAGAGTGCTATTTGATGGCCGACGTGTTGATCACCGACTATTCCTCGATGATGTTCGATTACGCCATACTGGGCAAACCGATGCTCTTCTTCGTCTACGACCTGGACGACTATCGGGACAACCTGCGAGGGTTCAACTTCGACTTCGCAAACGAGGCACCTGGCCCCTTGCTGCAGACCTCCGACGAAGTGATTGATGCGCTTGTGCATCTCGACGACGTCGTCGCTGAATGCGCAGGGGCATATCGTGCATTCGCTGATGGTTTCTGTGGATACGAGCACGGAACCGCCGGAGAGCAAATCTTTCACGAAGCCATCGAGCCGAATGCATAATAATAAGAGTTGAAATGGCGATGAAAAGAAACATACTTTTCTGCGCAATTGCATTTATGTTTATGTCGAGTGTTTTACTATTCCAGGCTGGGGTTTACAACATCGAAACCGTAACCGTTGCTAAGAAGTCAGATCTTGAGCAAAGGATTCTTGGGCAAATGCCCGATTTTCATCTAAAGGATTTCCTAAGCGGAAACTTTCAGGATTATTTCGAAGCATATATATCTGACTCTTTTCCCAACCGAAATCGAGCCATTATGACTAATGCCCTAATCCAAAGAAAAACGATCGAGATAGCAAACTGCATTTTTGGCTTCGATTCCTACCCGACTTATTTTGATTCATATATTACCTATTCACCTAAATTTGGAATCCTATTTCCCACCCCTTCGAAACGCGGCACAGGCAAATACTCGGAAAGCAACATTGATCTCTGTAGTGACTTCTTCCATGCCATTGCTGCAGCAGGCAAGGATGTTTCTTGGTACTATCTGCTCCCCGACCGCGCCACAATTACAGACTGCTCTCCAGTCATGGACCTGGTAACAAACCCAGCTGATAGAGAATACTGCGCAGAGATGCTCAAAAGAATTCTTCCTAAAGAATGCAAGTTAATTGATTTATCATATTCTGATACCAGCGAGTATGGAAAGTATTTCTTTAAAACAGATCACCACTATCAAATACAAGGTGCAATCGATGCATATAATGCAATTTGCCAAGAAATCGGAATAGCGCCCGTCGATTTCGGAGAGATATACACTGCATATGATGGCGAATTCTACGGCTCAAGCGCGCGCAGCGGAAAAATCGACGAGATTGCCGATGTCGTGCAAGACGTTCGCTATCAATCGAGCAATCTTTCAGTCACAGTTGACGGCAAAACGAAACCTATGAAAGATATCGATAAGTCGTTTTCAAATGATTCCGATTCTTACAGCAAGAGCACCAGATATGAAAACGTGTATGCCGCCTGGTTTCATCATGACTATGGACTAATAGTTTACGAGAATCCAGAAGCTCCAGCCGAAGACGCACTGCTTCTAATCGGCGACTCGTTTGATAACAGTCTAGCAAAGTTTTTTGCAGAAAAC
>CAYOBD010000087.1:5034-8750 GCA_964402005.1 uncultured Eggerthellaceae bacterium | reverse complement strand
CCAACGCATAGGACCCCAGCTCGATGCCCTGATGGAAGGCACCGGCGGCCTCGAGATTTACGAGGAGATCTAGCGCGCGGCTGCCGCCTATGCCCGCGGGTAGGCGCCTTCATTCACGATGCGGTTGTAGTTCGCGCGGTCGGTGGCACCTTCGGTCGAGATGCACAGCACAACCGAATCGCGCCCCAAGCCCAGGTCATCGCGCAAGGCGGCATAGGCGGGATTGCGCATGAGCTCCGCAGCCAGCCCGGTTGTGCAAGCACCGCTTTCTCCCGACTCGATGGGCGCATCGCCTGCAAGCGGATGCGCCAGAATGCGCATGCCCTCCGCCGAAACCCAATCGGCGATGGAGAAGAAATGTCGCGCATGCTGCGCGAGTACATCCCAACCAAGAGGGCACGGCTCGCCGCATGAAAGCCCGGCCATAATGCTCGAAAGGTCGCCCGTCACGGCATGCAGGCGCCCGTCGTCGGCTTGCGCCGTACGGAACACGCAGTCGGCCGCAGTCGGTTCGACGATCGATATCACCGGCATGTCTTCGCCGTAGTAATCCGCAAGGAAACCCGCTACCGCACCCGCCATCGAACCCACGCCAGCCTGCAGAAACACGTGTGTCGGCCGCGCGTCACCAAGCTGCTCGACCGCCTCGAGGGCAAGCGTCGTGTAGCCTTCCATAATCCAGCGCGGAACCTCCTCGTAACCGTCCCACGAGGTGTCCTGCACAACCAGCCAGCCGTGTTCGCGAGCCCACGCGGCGGCAAGGCGCACCGCCTCATCGTAGTTTGCATCGACGAAAGATGCTCTGGCGCCGAGTTTACGGATGTTATCGAGGCGCTCAAGGGAGCTGTTCCGCGGCATGATCACGACCGCATTGAGGCCGAGCTGCGCTGCCGTCCAGGCGACGCCGCGCCCATGGTTGCCGTCGGTCGCCGTCACGAACGTCAGGTCGCCAGCCGCCTGGCGAAGCTTGCGGCGCACTTCCTCGCCCATAAGCACGCCGTAAGGCAGATCATCCAGCGACATGCCCAGAATGTCCGCAATGCACTTCCCCATCGCATAGCTGCCGCCGAGCACCTTGAACGCGTTCAGGCCGAAACGCTTGCTCTCGTCTTTCACATAGAACCCGCCTACGCCCAAATCGCGCGCCAGGCTGTCCAGCTGCACGAGCGGCGTCGGCTCGTATTCGGGAAACGTCGCATGCCACGCAGCGGCCGCCCGCGCCGTCTCGATTCCGAACGCGCCCGCGGAACCGCTGTTGTTTCCGCATATCGCATGCTGGTTTTTCACGTGCTCGATATCCATATAGACCCGCTTCTTCGAACTTGGATGACCTCGGTCATTATACGAAATGAGTTAGAGGAGCGACCGCCAGCGCATATGCGAGATTAATGTGCGAAACGGTTTCCCGCGCATATGCGAGATTAATGAACGGGAAGTTGGTTACCAGCGCGGAGGGGCGGGGTCGGGAACGTGGTCTGCGATTTTCTTCTCCATCCAGATCATGTCGTACCAGCGACCGAATTTGCAACCGCAATGGCGGAAACGACCGGCGAGCGTAAATCCCATGCGCTTGTGGAAGTAGATGCTGTCGAAGTTGATGTATTCGTCTTCCTTGTCGGAAGTAGTGATGCAAGCATAGAGGTTGACCAGCCCCAACGTGCGCAGCCGATCCTCTAGCTCTTCGTAAAGCGCGCGACCGACGCCTTGGTCGTGAACCGTACGGTCGACATAGACCGACAACTCCGCCGACCAGTCGTAGGCGGCACGCGCCTTGAACGGGCCCGCATACGCATAGCCCACGATGCCGCCATCGCGCTCGGCAACCAGATAGGGATAGCGCTCGAGCGTGGTCGCGATGCGCTCCGCGAACGCTTCCGCAGTCGGCACCTCGTATTCGAAAGACACCGCCGTCTCACGCACATACGGCGCATAGATGCGCACCAGTTCCGCCGCGTCATCGGGACAGGCATTGCGTATCGTTAGGTCTTCAGGCATCGGGCTACCTTCTTTCTGCACTCTTGCCGCCACTGTCAAGCTCTTGCCGCCACTGTCAGGTCCTTGTCGCCAGTACCAGGTTCTTGCCGCCACTGGCAGATTCTTGTCGCAACTGGCAGGCTCTTGCCGCCACTGTCCCAGATGCGCCGCTCGCCGTCAACCCACCAGCACGGGACATCGCAGTTGGTATCGCATCCCACCGGCAGTGCGCCCCGCCGGCAACGCGCTCCGCGTTTTTCCCAAGCGCGAGCGCTGCAGTTGGTATCCCACCCAAACACATGTAAGATACTCACATAGAGAACGGCCCAAATAGAACAACTCTAATAGAACGACCCTGCCGACCACCTTCGAAAGGAGCACCCGATGATTCGCATTGCCGCAAAGCAGACCATCCGCGCCGACGCGTGCGAGGAATTCGAAAGGATCGCCCGCGAGCTTATCCCGATCGTACGCACCGAAGAGGGAAACCATGGCTACACCCTCGCGCGCAGCATAGATAATCCGCAAGTCTATAGTTTCTTCGAGGCGTGGGAGAACATGGAAGTCATGGAAGCGCACCTGCATTCCGAGCACTTCCAGCATTACGCCCCGCAGATGGACGCGCTCATGGAAGAAATGACGACCCTGGAAATCTACGAGGAAATCTAAGTGAACCTAAAGGGAGCCTCCCTTTAAATGAATCATTGGGGAGACTCCCCTTTGATTCACGGGAAGACTCCCCTTAAATGAATCATTGGGGAGTCTCCCCAATGATTCATTTTTCGCTTAGCCATTTGGGCGCTATTGCTGGAACAGCCACTCCATCGCCGCGATGCAGTTGTAGGCGTAGTCGAACGATGCCATGTGAGCACCAGCGCCGCCCATGCCGCCACCAGCGCCGCCTGCATCGATCGTCCCAGCTGACCAAGAAACGAAGTTCGCATCCTCGCCAGTCGCGAACAGCGCCTCAGCCGCTGCCGACAGCTCGTCGGGAGTCCACGTGCCATCCCATTGCGCATATGCATACGGCACCGAGTCAGCGTCGAGCATCGCCATGACCTCGGACATTCCAGTGAAGGCAGGATTGTCGTCCTCCGCGGCGAAGTAAACGAACTTCTGACCTTCGAGTCCGGAAAGCGTCGAAACGTCCCACTGGCCGTCAACGAACATGCATCCTGCATACAGATCGGGATATTCGGATGCCAGAATCAGCGTGGTCATGCAGCCCATGGACTGTCCCGTTCCGTAGATGCGCGATGCATCGACAGCATATTCACTCGACACGGACTCGATCAAGCGCTTGGTCAGCTCAACGTATTCTGTGGTCGTATAGCCGCTATGGTCATCGAGGATCGTCTCGGGATACGTCGGCACGCACACGATCGTAGGATTGACCGCCTGCCATTCGTCCGAGGCCCACACAAGAGCGCCGAGACCCTGCGTCAGCGACTGGGTCGCATCGCCCTTCGCGCAACTCGAATCGGCGATGAAAACGACCATGGGATAACTCTGGGAAGCGTCGTAGCCCTCAGGCAGGAACAGGTTGTACGTAACGGAAAGCCCCGTCGCCTCATCGGTGTACTCCACCTGCTGGAACGCATCCGCATAGGTGGCAACGAGCGCGCTCTCATCCTGGGCGAGCGTGTTAGGCACCGTGCCGATTGCGGCCGCCGCGCTCGTGGCGGGCGCTGCCGCAGCCGACGTCTCTGCCACCGCACTTGTCGCGGCGGCGCTCGACGCGT
>CAYOBD010000087.1:0-5024 GCA_964402005.1 uncultured Eggerthellaceae bacterium | reverse complement strand
ACTTCCTTGCGGCTCCTGCGAACCACACGCGGCAAGCGCTGCAGCCATCGCCATCGCAGCCGCTGCGCACACAAGACCCCTCGCGATCGTCTTCACCGATCGACCCTTTGTATCTTCCATCTGGCCCTCCATTCCAGTGGGGTGTTTTATATAGCGGACCACCATCCGCACGTCATTTTGCAACAGACAAATTGTGAGCCATGACGCTGAATGCAATCTGAAAAAACGATGCACCCATGCGTTCGTCTGCACGAAGCGGCAGCGAGCACGTCATTAGGGACATGCTGAACGCAGCGTGGTATTCTGCTCACGGTTGGGGCTTTACGCGCAGAGCCTCTGGCAGGAGCTTGCTCCCGCTGTGGTGAAAGCCCGCAATCGCGAATTCCGACGATGGCCAACCAGCAACCGCCCAGCAAGGAGCGCCATGCAGCCCTATGAAATCGAACACGCAGCCTGGGTCCGCTACTTGGGACCCGAATGCACGGTTCTGATGAAATCCGACGGCAGCTTCCCGCTCGAACAGCCCTGCAAGCTGGCGCTGTTCGGCAGCGGAGCGCGCCATACGATCAAGGGCGGCACCGGATCGGGCGAGGTCAACACGCGCTACGCCATCACGGTCGAGCGAGGCCTGACAGAAGCCGGCTTCGAGCTGACAACCACAGCATGGCTCGACTCCTACGATGAAGTACGCCGCAACGCGAAACGGGCGTTCATCAGGCAAATCAAGGCTGAAGCGCACGCCGCGCACCAGCTGGCAGTCACCTACGGAATGGGCGCGGTCATGCCCGAGCCCGAATACGACCTCCCGCTCATGGGCGACGGCGCCGCGGCCATCTACGTGCTCTCACGCATCTCGGGTGAAGGATCCGACCGCAAACCCGTCGCAGGCGACATCCTGCTCACGGAAACCGAGCAGCGCGACATCCTTGAGCTGGCGCGGCGGTTCTCGCGCTTCATGCTCGTGCTGAACGTCGGCGGCGTCGTGGACCTCACGCCTGTCCTGGGCGTAGGCAACATTCTTCTGCTCGGCCAGCTGGGCGCCGAAACCGGCGCGATCCTTGCAGACCTGCTGCTCGGCAAGGCCTATCCATCCGGCAAACTCACAACATCATGGAGCGCCTGGAGCGATTACCCGACCATCGGCGAGTTCGGCGGGCGCGACGACACCCGCTACACCGAGGGCATTTACGTGGGCTACCGCTACTTCGACAGCATCGGCAAACGCGCGCTGTTCCCTTTCGGATTCGGCCTGGGCTATACGACCTTCCAGGTAGAGCCGCTAACCGCAGCGCTCGAAGGCACGGCGGCGCGCGTGATAGCCCGCGTGCGCAACGCGGGCAAGCGCGTCGGACGCGAAGTGGTGCAGCTATACGTGTCCTGCCCCGCTAGGCGGCTGGACCAGCCATTTCAGACGCTGGCGGCGTTTTGCAAGACGCGCGAACTGCAGCCCGGCGAAGAGCAGGTGATCGACCTGCGCTTCGACATGCGCGAGATTGCTTCGTTCGACATGCGCGGCGCTGTCTCCTCCGATTTGCACGACGCAGCTTCTTCCGATTTGCGAGGCGCTGACTCCCCCAATATGCGCGGCGCTGCCTCCTCCGACGCAGATACCGCCGCATGGATCCTCGAGCAGGGCGATTACATCCTGCGGCTCGGCACCAGCTCCGTCGACACCGCGCCCATCGCCATCATCCGTCTTGACCGCGATGCCGTCGTGAAAACCGTCGAACACGCGGGAGGGTCGCCCGATTTCGAGGATTGGAAACCAGACGCACCGCGCACGGAAGCGCTGCCCGACGACCTTCCGGTGATGATGCTTTCCGCCAATCAACTGGAAGGGGAAATCGTTGGACAGAAAACCCGCGCGGAAAACGAAGCGCATGAAGCCCGCGCGACAAGCACCGCATATGAAGACCCCGAGCCAAGCGAATCACCCGCAGAAGCCGATCCGATCGTTGCCGGCATGAGCACCGAAGAGCTCGCCCGCCTGTGCGTGGGTGCCGCCGCCTCCTCAGGCGGAATCGCAAGCATCATCGGAAGCGCCAGCAAAATCGCAGCGGGAGCCGCCGGCGAGACGGCGACTCTGCCGCTCGTCTCGCCCCTGGTCATGGCAGACGGACCCGCTGGCCTGCGCCTGAGCAGGCAATACACCATCGACAAAAAGGGTGTGCACGCCATCGGATCCTCGCTGCCCGAAACCGTCGTGGAGCTTTTGCCCGCTCCGCTGCGCTTCCTGCTGGGCGAACGGCCTCGCAAGTCCCACAGCGCAGCCCGCGACCAGTTCCGCAGCAAACCCCGCAACCAAATCCACGAGCAGAACTGCACGGCCATACCCATCGGCACAGCCATCGCTCAAAGTTGGAATCTCGAAGCCGCCGAGCGCTTCGGCGACATCGTCGGCGGCGAGATGGAGCGCTTCGGCGTGCACCTATGGCTCGCACCCGCGCTGAACATCCACCGTAGCATCCGCTGCGGTCGCAACTTCGAATACTTCTCCGAAGATCCCCTGATTTCGGGCCTGTTCGCCGGCGCCTTCGCCCGCGGCGTGGGCAAGCACCCCAGGCGGTCGGCGACGCTCAAGCACTTCGCCGCAAACAATCAGGAGACGAACCGCTACAACTCCAACAGCCTCGTGAGTGAGCGCGCGCTGCGTGAGATCTACCTGCGCGGATTCGGCATCGCCGTGCGCGAAGGCCGTCCGCTAGCCGTGATGACCTCGTATAACCTGCTGAACGGCACCCATACGTCCGAGCGGCGCGATCTGGTCGAAGGCATACTGCGCCGCGAGTTCGGATTCGACGGCATCGTCATGACCGATTGGATCGTAATGGGCGGCACGATGGACAAGCACTCACGCCATCCCGGCCCGCACGCCGACCTCATCGCTGCCGCCGGCAACGACCTCACCATGCCCGGCTCGAAAGCCGACTTGAAGCGCATCGCGAAAGGGCTGAAAGACGGTACCGTCACCAGGCGCGACCTGGAGTGCAACGCAACCCACATCCTGCGCATCGCACGCCGGCTTACCGCAGAACGGTAATAGGACAGGGGGACGGTTCTCTTGTCCCGTGGCGACAAGAGAACCGTCCCCCTGTCCTGCTTGCGCGGGTGAACCGGCACGCCTCCATTCTCGTTGCTGCTGACGGCTATAGGACGTCAAACGCCCAATCATCCTGGCAATCGTTGTTGTCACACGATACCCACCCATCGCCGCCAGACAGGCCTTCGAGCTGCTTATCGGTGAGCTCGAAGCCCTCCTCCTTGACAAGCGCCACCAGCTCGGCTGGCGTCTTCGCGGCTTTCAGCTTTTCCTGGAGCTCAGGGTTCTTCAGATCCTCGAAGTTCATTCGACGCCTCCTTCGATCGGATTATCTTCCTGGAAGCTTTTTCACTGCTTGCGTGGTGCACAAGGACCGTCCCTCTGTCACCTTATGCGCCTTCATGGCTGAAACTCCGGCACCTCCAGCCTGCGTGGCGCCATGAAGCCCCGCCGGAGACGGCTTCAAGCTGGTCATCGGTGAGCTCGAAGCCCTCCTCCTTGGCGATTGCGAGGATGTCCTCGGAGCTCTTCGCGGCTTTCAGCTTCTCCTGTAGTTCGGGGTTCTTCAGATCCTCGAAGTTCATGTTCGTCCCTTTCGATTGGGTTTATTCACTGTCGTCAATTTTATGCTGATGTGGCAGACCCCATCCCCAGCAATCCGCTATCGCAACACAGGATTCAAATACCGCCGCCGCTTGGCAGTGCTCTTGCCGTACTGCGAGGCCTCCTGCGGGCAGCGGTGCAAGCACGCCAGGCATTGCGTGCAGCCGTCGCCCTCCCAAACCGGCAGGCCGCCCACCATGCGGATTGTGTTGGTCGGGCACACGCGCGCGCAGGTGCCGCAGCCGATGCATTTGTCGGTGAGCACGAAGAAATCCTTCACCGAGCGAGGCTTGCCCTCCTTGCCCGTGAACTTCGAGATCAGCGAGCCGAGCGGCTTCACAGCCGCCTGGGCGCCCAACTCGTGCGCGGCCACGCGCAGGGCGATCCTGCGGGCCTCTTCGTCGGCGGCCGCCGCCCTCTTGAGCGCCTCCTCCTCGGCCGGCGGGTTGAACAGGTACACGCAGTTCTGCACGCTTTTGACCGAGAACGCGGAATCGACGGCGATGCCCTGGTATTTCTGCAGCATCTGCGCGAAGAAGCGGCTCTCGGTGCCGGGCGTTGAGCCGTACGTCTCGACGCTGAAGCAATAGCCGGGCACGAACGCCGAGCCGTCGGGCGTGACGAACTTCACGCGCCGCACGAACTCGTCAACGAGCCCCGGCGTTGACCAGGCGTGCGTCGGGAACGCGAACCCGAGCGTCTCGCCCTGCTCGACCGGCACCTCGAAGCGCCCCTCGCGGAACGCCGCGCCCATGTCGAACAGCCTGTTGCCCGTCGCCTCCGCGATGATCTTCGCAACCGCCAGCGAGTTGCCCGTCGCCGTGAAATATAGGATCATGGTCGCTCCCCTCTCTTTTTGAGTCCGCGAGCAATTCTAACCGAACGCTCGATGCAGCTGGAAGGGGGCTTTGGGCATTGCGGAAAGGGAAGCTAGTTCGCGATGTATTGCGATTATCTGAATACACCGACGACTGAGACTGCGCAGCCAAGATCAGAAATGAAAAGAAAAGTCTGGAATTAATTGCGAGCACATGCGAGAAAAAATGGATGCGATCAACTACTCATCCAGCCGCCCCCAACCCGCACAAATCATCCCGCCCCGACCATCGCGGCAACGCAGCCGAACCCGATCAGCACGCAAATCAGCACAAACGAGGCGACGACCACCAACAGGCACCCGACCCCCGTCATCGCGAGGCAGTTCGCACCGGCGTCGGTGAAAAGGAACGCCACTATTCCGACTGTGACGGCAACCGCCAGAATGAACCATCCCATGGCGCCTAGAGATCTCCTCCCAGCGCCTCGAGCACGAACTCCTCGAACACGACCACCTTGCCGTCCTCGCGCTCCTCGTTGCGCCGCACCAGCTCGTCGACCAGCT
>CAYOBD010000086.1:1958-8787 GCA_964402005.1 uncultured Eggerthellaceae bacterium | reverse complement strand
ATGCAGATACGTCACATCGTCACCCCCATCCTGGGTGCGGGTGTTCCAGGCGATTTCGTCTTCGGACATGTCCTTTAGGAAACGCACGTAGACATCTCCCCCGTCTGACCATTCTATGGCCGGCGCAAACGAGCAGTTCTGCACTGTCAGCTTGCCGCCATCCCATACGAAATCGCACGAGAATGCACCCGAGATGATGGTGTCGGTAATCGTCCATCCCGTAATGAAATCCGATAGCCCGAACATAACCGGCACCTGCTTGCCGCTTGGCGATGTATACATACGCGCTGGCTGCAGAATATGCGCATGGCTGCCGATGACCAAATCGACATCCATATCGACCAGCCACTGCGCCCAATCGAGCTGCTCATCGTTGGGCTGGGTGTTGTATTCCGTTCCCCAATGCATATACACGACCACGGCATCGGCGACGCTCTGCGCGCGCTCGATTTCGGCGCGCATGCGATCCTCATCGAATTGACAGGTATAGTACTGGTTCGGGAACGCATAGGGGTCGGCGCCGTAGTGATTGCAGCCATACGAATAGCTGAGGAACGCAATGGTCGCCCCGTTGCGCTCGACAAGCCGCACGGCATCGCGATCCTCATCGGATGCATAGCTCCCTATCAGTGCGACCTGAGGATGCTGCGCGAACAGCGAATGAGTGCGCTCGATGCCGTATTCTCCCTGATCCCACGTGTGGTTTGAATTGAAATTCGCCACATCGAAGCCCACGGCTGCAATCGCATGCACGGACGAATCCGGCGTGTTGAAGATGGGATAGCCCGTATATGTGCGGCCATCCTCGTCGCCTGCGCAAGGCGTCTCCTGGTTGACGAAACTGATGTCATAGGCGGCGATTCGGTCACGCACGGCCTGGTAATACGGTTCGAAATCGTATTCGCCGTCGCCGCGCTCGCCCGCATAGCCGTCCAGTATGGAGATGTTCATCTCGGTGGAGAACACATCGCCTACGGCCGCAAACGTGATCTTGCTGGGATCGGCGCTAGTCTGTCCGCGGCCATAGAGCACGTAACGGACACCGTTCGGCGCGGTCCCATGTACGATGCCGTTGCCGTCAACTGTCTCTGTAGCGCCAACGAGTTTTCCCGAGCCCATCGCCGCAATGGGTGAGGCACCCTCGTAGTCGGGAAGCATCTCGTCGCTCACCTCGAGCGCCGGTGGTTGGGTTTCAGCCCATGCAGCACCAGGAGCCAGCGCAATAAGCGCCGCACCTAGCGCAAAAGCCAGGAACACCATCGGCAATGCATATGCTGCGCGCAAGAAGCGCATCGGCGAGTCCTTCCATTGATGGGTGTTTGTTGCGATTGCAGAACGATTGAAGTCAGTATACAAGGAAACGGGCGGGATGAGAATGCAATCAAAACATGCTCCTCTTCTGTCCGATCGCAGGAGCAAGGAAAAGCACCTCTTTCGGTCCTGTGCCGCAAGTGTGGACATGCCGTCGAGGTTCTGTGACTTTGGGATATCACGCTAAGAGCACCTGAAAAACGCCTAGAATTATCAAGATTCGACTCAAGAGGCAGCCCCCGTAGAAAAGGGGTTGCACGGGAGGGGCTCTGGGTAATCGGATGGGCGAAAAAGCCAAACGCCTGCGCGGGATAATCACCAAACAGCGCGTGCTTTGCATACTGGCTATCACAGGATTGCTGATCCTGAGTTGGCTGCAATTGGATATCAGTTCGCAGTGGACGAACGACTGGTTCTATTTCCTCATAAAAATGCCGCCGACGTTCGGCATCCTGAGCGTGCTCACGCTGGCCGTAATCTACTTCGTCCTATACGCCATCTTCGCGAATCTCAAAACCGCAGGCCTCATCCTATGCATATTAAGTACGGTCATCGCCATTGCCAACTACTACGTCATAGAGTTCCACAACTCCCCGCTTTCATTCCTTGAGCTGCGCAACTTCGGCACGGCAATGAATGTGATGGGGTCATACGCCATCGAGATAACGCCACGCGTCATAGGGCTTTTGGGCCTGTGCGCAGCGCAGCTGGTCATTGTGCTTCTTCCGCTGAAGCGCTTCCAAAAGCAAGGCGTGTTCGGCAAGCGCTCATGGAAGCGCACGATCATCCTGCTGGCTGCAGCCGCGCTCATCGTGTTCGTCGGCTACATGGGGCCCGCCCCCATCAAGCCCGCGCGCGTGATCGTATGGAACTGGACCACATGCTATCCGTACTACGGTTATGTACCCTGTACGGTCGAAACGCTGGCAAAGAGCCTGAACCTGATCGAGAAGCCCGAAGGCTACTCGGACGCGGCCTACGAGGCCATCGAGATGCCTGCAGCTGCCGAGGCTAAGCAAAAGCCCGATGTCATCTTCATCTTGAATGAGACCTTCTCCGATATTTCGGTAATCAAGGATTTCGAAGTGGATCAAGACTACCTGAGCGAAATCCACAGCCTGGATAACACCATCCAGGGCTATGTCGTGGTGCCCCAAGTGGGCGGCGGCACGAACAAATCGGAATACGAGTACCTGACTTCCAACTCCATGGCCCTGCTGATGCAGAGCGGAGCGCCCTTCCTTTCAATCGATATTAAGGGTGCACCGTCCATCGTGACGCTGATGGAGGAGCAAGGCTACGAGACGACGGCAGCGCACCCGCGCGAAGGCGTCAACTACTCGCGCGACAACGCCTATCCTGCCGTCGGGTTCGACAACATCTACTTCGATGTGGATTTCCAGAACCTGCGCTACAAGCGCGGGCGCTACTGCGAATCGGACGAGAGCACTTATAAGAATCTGATGCGCTGGTACGAAGAGCAACGCGAGGCCAACCAGGCGGCAGGCGATGACAGGCCGCTGTTCATGTACTGTTTGACCATGCAGAACCACGGTGGATACAACATGAGCCCCGCAAGCCTTGATGTCGTACACGCAGAAGGTGATTTCGGCGGCTATGAAAGCCAGGTAAACGAGTACCTGACCGGCATATATGATTCCGACAAGGCCTTCAGGCAGCTGGTGAATTACTACGAGAAAGCCGATCGCCCGGTGATCATCTGCATGGTGGGCGACCATATGCCCAGCTTCGCCAAGGACATTGCCGACTCTGACGCCTACAGCGAAGACGAGCTTGAGAAACGCCTGCGCACCACCCCGTTCGTTATCTGGGCGAACTTCGACATCGAGGATGCAAACCTGGGGACTATCGGCCTGAACAGCCTCGCACCGCGCGTCCTCGAGATTGCAGAGACCGGGCTTTCACCTTATTACGAATACATCCTGCAGCTTTCCGAGGACTACCCGATTCTGACCGCCTACGGGTCGTACTACGATGCCGATGGCATCTGCCATTCCTACGAGGACGAACCCGTGCAGGAGATCTCGAATTACTTCTACCTGGAGTATGCGAACATCCTGAAGAAGGGCTTCCCCGCCTGGTACAGCATCAACGCAGAAGGAGCGCAGTAGGACGCCTTCAAAGCCGTCTAATCAGAACCGGCGAGAGCATTTGTCGATTCACACTGCCCGGCTGCAAGCAAACAGCGCTATTTGAGAATCTTGCCGTTCCTGATAATCACGGCTACGACGACACTGACGATTGCCGCGAAGATAATCGGGAAAATCCAGGAGGCCGCAAGCGGCAGCTCCACGTTCATACCGTAGAAGCTGAACACGATCGTGGGTATGGCCAGCACCAGCGTTATGACGGTCAGGGTACGCATCGTGATGTTCAGGTTGTTGTTGATCACGCTGGAAAACGTATCCGTAATGCCGTTCAGAATGTTCGATGAGATGGTGCACATCTCCATGGCCTGGCGAATCTCGATCAAGACGTCATCGAGCAGCTCCTTGTCGTCCTCGTACAGGTCGACGATGCGTCCGCTGCCGATGCGCGCCACGGTGGATTCGAGACCTTTCAGCGACGTCGAGAAATAGACCAGTGATTTCTCGAGGCCGAGCATTTTGATGAGCTCGCTGTTGCGCATGCTCTTGCGCATCGTGCGCTCGAAGTCGCGCAGCTGGCGGTTGATGGAGCGCAGGCAGACCAGGTAGCGCTGACTGATGTGCAGCAGAACCTGAAGCAGGAAGCGCGTACGGTGTGCCGTGTTGACGTTTCGCACGCCGCCGCGAGCAAACGCGGACAGTGTGTCGTTGCGGCGAATGGAGATCGTGACGAAGTAGTCCTGCTCGGGCACGAACACGAACGAAATGGGGTGCGTGTCGTACTGGACGATGGACTTGTCGACCATTTCCTCGGCATCCTCGATGTAAGGGCAGTCGATGATAACCAGGCGCTGCTCGGTATCCTCATCGACGTCGGTATGGGCGGTCTCTTCGTCGTCGGTTGCGGCGCGCACGAACTCCTCGACGATGCCCAGCTCGTCGCGCAGCCAGTTGCGGTCGGCCTCAGTCGGCTCGACCACGTCGATCCAGCACCCCTGCTCAATGCCGTCGGTGCCGCGGATCGTTCCCGATTCTGACATGAAGTATTGGATCATCGCGCCGCCACTTCCCTTTCCACGTTCAGCCTATTGTAGCGCAGGACTATGTGCAAGGGACACAAACACTTCTTTTCCCAGAATGGATGGACAGTTTCTGCAATTAGACGCGATGCGCGCAGAGCCAAACCCCGCCCTACCGACTTGCTGCTCCCGTCCGTTCGACCCGCTCCTTATGTGCTTGACATGTGGGTTGGCGGGCAAACGGGTGCGGATGGGTAAAATGAACGGGTTCGAAAGGAAAGAACCATGACCAGAATCGCAATGAAAACGCCGCTCGTGGAGATGGACGGCGATGAGATGACCCGCATCATCTGGCAGATGATCAAAGATGAACTGATCGAGCCGTTCGTAGAACTCAAGACCGAATATTTCGATCTGGGCCTCGCGCACCGCGATGAGACCGACGACGCCGTAACGGTGGAGGCCGCCGAGGCAACCAAGCGCCTAGGCGTAGCTGTGAAATGCGCGACCATCACCCCGAACGCTGCGCGCGTGGAGGAATATGGCCTCAAATCTATGTGGAAAAGCCCGAACGGGACCATCCGTGCGCTGCTCGATGGGACGGTTTTCCGCACACCTATCGTCGTGCGCGGCATAGAGCCGTGCGTGAGCAACTGGACGCGGCCGATCACGCTGGCACGTCACGCGTATGGCGATGTGTACCGCAACGCTGAAATGCGCATCCCGGGCGCGGGCAAGGTGGAGCTGGTCTACACCGCAGCCGACGGCACCGAGCAGCGCGCACTTGTGCACGACTTCTCTGGACCGGGCGTAGTGCAGGGCATGCACAACCTGGACGCCTCGATCGAAAGCTTTGCACGCAGCTGCTTCGAATATGCGCTTGAACTCGGGCAGGACGTATGGTTCGCCACGAAGGACACGATTTCTAAAACCTACGACCATCGCTTCAAAGACATCTTCGCGGAGGTCTTTGCCGCCGATTACGCCGCGCGCTTCGAGGAAGCGGGCATAGAGTATTTCTACACGCTGATCGATGATGCCGTAGCGCGCGTAATGAAAGCCGACGGCGGCTTCATCTGGGCATGCAAGAACTACGATGGCGATGTGATGAGCGACATGGTGTCCTCGGCGTTCGGTTCGCTTGCGATGATGACATCTGTGCTCGTATCGCCTGCAGGCGTGTACGAGTTCGAGGCCGCACACGGTACCGTGCAGCGCCACTATTACCGCCACCTGGAGGGCGGCGAGACCTCGACAAACTCCGTTGCCACAATCTTCGCGTGGTCGGGCGCGCTGCGCAAGCGAGCCGAGCTCGACGGGCTGCCCGAGCTGGCCGCCTTTGCCGATCGGTTGGAGAGCGCAACGCTGGCTACAATCGAGTCAGGCCGCATGACCGGCGACCTGGCCCGCATCACCACCCTGCCCGATCCCGTGACGCTGAATACGCACGACTTCATCCTAGCCGTGGCAGAGCAACTTGAAAAGTGAATCATTGGGGAGTCTCCCCAATGATTCACTAGAGCCTGGAAGGCGCCAATGGATGCACTGGACAAGAGGAGAAGAAAACGGATGAGCGCCTTGGTCGTTGTGTTGGCGCTTCTGGGCATCGCATGCGCAGGGTACGGCGTAGCGGTCTTCATGGTGAATTCGGGCACGCTGTTTTTCGCCGTGTGGTTCGTTCTGGCTGTGTTGTTCCTGCTGGGTGCATGGGCGGTGTTCGCCGGCTGGTGGACGGGTGCGCCCGTCATGCTGCGGCGGATCATCGAAGTAGCGATCGGCGTGATCATCATGTGGCTTGCGGTGACGCAGGGACTCGCCATCAGCGCCTTCGGTGCGAATGGCGACGACGGCACAGGCGAAGACCTCGATTGCATAATCGTACTCGGCGCGCAGGTGCGCGACAGCGGGCCCAGCGCCGTGCTGCAGTACCGTCTGGACACCGCCTACGATTACCTGGCGGAACATCCAGCCACACGCTGCATCGTAACGGGCGGACAGGGCCCCAACGAGCCTGTACCCGAAGCGGATGTTATGGCGCGCTACCTGGAACAGCGCGGCATCGATCCCGCACGGATCATTGTCGAAGACCGTGCGCTCAACACCCAACAGAACATCGCCAACAGCATGGCTTTTCTGGATGCAGAAACGGAGCGCGTGGGCATCGTAACCAACAACTTCCACGTTTTCCGCGGCGTCGCATTGGCGCATAAGAAGGGCATCGTCAACGTCGTGGGCATCTCCGCGCCGTCAACCACTCTGTACCTTCCTAACAACCTGTTGCGCGAGTCTTTCGGCATCGCCAAAGATTTCCTGACGGGAAACCTATAAAGCTCGACCAGCCCTGTACCAAATGGTACAGGGCTGTTACAGGGGTGTACCACTCTTTTCTAT
>CAYOBD010000086.1:0-1948 GCA_964402005.1 uncultured Eggerthellaceae bacterium | reverse complement strand
GGCTTGGTGGCAACGATGTTGGCACCCGTGCCGCAGATGTCGGGGACGATGATGTCGCCGACGGCGATAGGAGGCTCGACCGTCACATCCTTCAGCACCTCAAGGCATGCCGGGATGGAGCTTTTCGGGATGGTGATATCCGTGCGAACGCTCACAGGTGCAAGGCGGCTGGCTGCACGCACGGTCGACGTCAGCGTGCGCATCGGCGACGTCTTCTCCTCCAAGGCATACTTCAGACCGCGCGCGCACTGGTTGTTCTCCACGTACCAATCGCCGATGATATGCAGCTTGCGCTGCTTCGGCTCAAGGTCGGCTGGGGCGCAGGACGCATCGGAAACGATCATCTCGCATCCCTTCGGGCAGCAGATGCAGGTGATCTGCTCGGCGCCTTCGGGCAAGGAATCGAATATGGCAGCCGTCGCCACCGCGGCAGCGCCCTCCTCCGCACGTTCGATCGGCTCTGGGGCAGGCTTGCCCAACACATACGCCGCAGCGCACTCGCCCACGTATACGCCCTCAACGGTGACGCTGTCGACGATGTCATGAATCTGGCTGGCATTGCCGCACAGAAACACGCCGGGCAGCGTTGTCTGGCAGCTGCCGCGCTCGACAGCCGCACCGCCCGCCTCCAGCAGTAGATCCTGCTCAGGGATCAGGCCGCATGACAGCAGAAGCGTGTCGCATTCCATAAGGTACTCCGTACCCGGGATGGGACGCTTCGTCTCTTTGTCCGTGTGCACGATCTCGACCGCGCGGACGCGCTCATCGCCGATCACGCGCACAACCGACTGCGACAGCAGAATGGGGATGTCGTTATCCTCCAGGCACTGCTTCACGTTTCGGCGCAGGCCCTTCGGACGTTTAGCGCGCTCGACCACGGCTTTGACGTGCGCACCCTCCCATGCCAGACGGCGTGCCATGATCAACCCGATGTCGCCGGAGCCGTAGATGACCACCTCGCGCCCGGGCAACGTGCCCATCAGGTTGACGAAATTCTGTGCGCATCCGGCCGTATATACGCCAGCCGGACGATCGCCATCCAGGCTGATCTGACCGGCACTGCGCTCACGCGAGCCGGTAGCGAGCACGACTGAACGCGCCTTGATGTCGAAGGCCCCCTCGGGGCCGACGGCGTTGACCAAATAGCCCGCATCCTCTGCCTCAGCGCACGCCTCGAACGAAACGACTGTGGTGCGCTTCATCACCTGGATGCCAGCTGCCGCCAGATCGACCTCATCGCGCGCGGCATATTCGGGACCGGTGAGTTCCTCGTTGTAGCGATCCAATCCGAATCCGGGATGAATGCATTGCTTCAAAATGCCACCCAGCTCATCCTCACGATCAATCAGCACGATGCTCTCCACGCCAGCATCGCGAGCAGCCAAAGCGGCCGCAATACCGCCCGCACCGCCGCCGGCGATTAGGATATCGGCAGACAGGGGTTCGGCACCGACGCTGTCCATAGCCGCCTCTGCCGGCGAACCCAGCGGACCGTCTTTCTGCGCGCCATGCTCGGCAGCGACGCGCGTGCCGGCATTGCCCTTTCGCACCTCATCCAAGCCGCATCCCAGCTCTTGTGCAATGATCTGCGTGACGTATGGACTGCAGAAGCCGCCATGGCAGCGGCCCATACCCGCACGTGTGCGCCACTTGATTGCATCGAGCGTGCGCGCCGGAATGGGAGCGCGGACCGCTGCACGTACTTCGGCCTCGGTCACCTGTTCGCAGCGGCACACCATGCGGCCCCATGCGGGATCTTGCGCAACCATAGCAGCTCGCTCTTCCTCGTCCATGCACGCATAGCGGGGCACGCTTGGCCGCACGGGATCGAACGCTGCGTTTGGCTCGAGCGCGAGTTTTTCCGCCACCTGCGCAGCTAAATCGACCGCAATGGCCGGCGCCGCCGTGAGACCTGGTGATTCGATGCCCGACGCATTGAAGAAACATG
>CAYOBD010000085.1:0-8869 GCA_964402005.1 uncultured Eggerthellaceae bacterium | reverse complement strand
CCTTGTGGAGCGCCCGGCCGCCGGTCGGCGGCTTGCCTGACTCAGTAGCCAAGCAGCTGCGTTTTGTTGAAGTCGGAATGGGTTTTCGGAAAAGCGAGAATCCCCGGAACGGAAGGACGACTACCCTCCGTTCAGTCCGGCATTCTATGCGGCTTCACCTTCGGCAGCGCCAGCTTCCTGCCCAGCCTCGCGCCTCTTCAGGCGCCTCCACTCGAGTACAACGAACACGGTCGTGATCAAAATAGCGCACACATCGGCCACTGGCGTGGCAATGTAGACAGCGTCGAGTCCCTGCATACCAGGAATCAGCGTTGGCAGCAATTCGGGCAGAACGAACATGAGCGGAATCAGGAAAATGATCTGACGCGACAGACCGAGTATGATCGACTTCGCCGGTTGACCGGTTGCCGTGAAGTAGTTCGATCCGACGATTTGATAGCCCACGATGGGCATCACGGCAATCATGACACGCAGCACATACGCTGTGAACTCAGACAGCGATGGATCGTTCAGACCGAAAATCGCTACGATCTGCAAAGCGAAGATCTGCGCGAGCGCCCACAGTACCGTCCCGACGCCGACGGCTGCAATGATGCCATCCTTCAAGGTTATGCGCACGCGATTGAAATTCTTCGCTCCGTAGTTGAACCCAAGCAGCGGCTGCAAGGCGATCGAAACGCCGAACAGCGGCGTGAATAGAAACATGATCACGCGTACAGCAAGCCCGATGGATGCAAGCGCCGCATCGGCGCCGAGAGGACTAAGTTCGCCGTAATGAACAAGCAGCATGTTCGTCAGGAAATTCGTGACGGCCATACCTGCTTGCAAAGCGAAGCTGGCAAGGCCGAGCACGATAATACGCCCGCACAATGCCCAATTCGGCTTGAGATTCTTCCAGCGTAGCTTCAGCGGCACGCCCTTTGTGAAGATGAAATACCACAACACCGAAATGCATGAGAGACTCTGACCGCACACTGTGGCGAGGGCGCTTCCCGCCACGCCCATACCCAACAGAATGACGAAGATGTAGTTGAAGACGATGCAGCCGATCGTGCCGATGATCATAGTGAGCAACGCGCGATTGGGCGCTCCAGCCGTGCGAATGAAGTGGTTTATGCCGAAACCGACGCATTGCACGATGTATCCGTAGAAGATGATCTGCATGAACGAGTAGGCATACGGGCGCACCTCGTCCGTTGCGCTCGAAAGGGATAGAAGCGCGTCCATCGCAGGCGGACATGACGCCACAATGCATACAGCCACCCAAACTATTACGCAAAGAAAGAGTGTGTTACCCAACGTGCGCTCGGCAACATCTTTGCGGCCTTCACCCAGCTTGAGCGCGCAAAGAGCATTGCCACCCGTACCCACGAGCATGGCAATCGCCAAGAACACGGTCATGATGGGGTTGGCCACTGTCGTCGCAGCAATGCCGATTGCGCCGATGGCGTGGCCAAGGAAGATGGAGTCGATGATGTTGTAAGCGGCATTTACCAAATAGCCCGCAATGGCAGGGATGGCGAATTCCACGATGAGCTTGGGGATAGAACCCGTACCCAGGCGGTTGACCTGCTCATCCGCATCGTCACCGTGTCCGCCCGACGCAGGCGCGCCGATTTCCGCTTCCATAGCCTCAGCAGGCGCTGTCTCCATCGCAGCGTCGGCCTCTGGTGCGGTCTCCGCCGTTGTACCATTGCCGAATGCAGCATTTTCTGCCTCTGAAGCCATCTGCTTATCGTTGAATGCCATGATCGCGCTTGCGCCTTTCTCGTTCAAACGACCAGTCTAGTAGCGGAGCAAAAGAAATCGCCCGCAACGGAACGAATAGATAGAATCACCACGTTGGCGAGTCAGGGTTGACGTAAGATAGTGGTAAGCGGACACTTCAACCCTTGCGTTACGTGTTCGATGGAACGCCTGCCCCGAAAGGCCATTTCAGGCAATTCGAGACGAACTGCGGTTTCTTCCGCAGAACAACCTATCGGGATCGGCGTTCACCCGTAGAGAAAGGAGACCTGACATGCTGCATTCCTTTACGCGCAATTACAACGACCTGTCAACCGATGCGGGATTCCAATTCGAGTTCTATTGCGACAACTGCGGAAACGGATTCAAATCCTCATTCACGCCATCGTCAACCTATGCAACGAAGAAGAAGAGCGACACAGCCAGCCGCGGCGCTGGACTGCTCGGTGGGTTGCTCGGCGGAATCGCAGGCGATTTGGGCAGCGCCGTGGAACGCGGTCTGGATGCCGTCGGCTCGAAATTCGATGCACAGAGCCCCCAATGGCGCCAGGAGCAGGAACAGGCATTCGATGATGCGCAGGCCGAGGTCAGGCCCCACTTCAAGAAATGCCCGGCATGCAGCTCTTGGGTATGCAACGATTGCTGGAACAACGACGAGGGGCTGTGCATCTCATGCGCCCCGCGCGAAAGCGCCTATGTCGCGCAAGCGCGCAACCAGGCGATGCGCAACAACATCGATGCGGCAGTGGAAACCGCGACCGTCTGGCATGGCAAGCTGGAAGCACGCACGACTATCTGCCCGAGCTGTGGACAGCCGGCCGGCGATGGAAAGTTCTGCAACCAATGCGGCGCACCGCTTGCGCTGAACAAGTGCCCCAACTGCGGTGCAACCGTCGCCCAAGGCTTGAAGTTCTGCGGCGAGTGCGGATCCCCCATGGCCACGACGAAGGTGTGTCCCAACTGCGGCACGCAGAATGAGCCGGGGATGAAGTTCTGCGGCGAGTGCGGCACGAAGCTGTAGGGCCATGTCAACCTATGAATGCGCTGCGGTGCTGCCGGGCGATGCCGCGAGCGCGCAGCCGCTCGAAGCGCAGGCGACGATAACCGACGACGCAATCGTAATAACCGGCGAGCAGCTGGGACGCGCCGTGCTGCCGTTCGTCGACCTGATGGACATGCGGCTTTTGAACTACCATCTGCACCTGGCCATACGAGACGGCGAAGCTGTCATCTCCCAGCTAGGCTATCGGACCGAAGATTTCTTCGAGAAACTGTGGGAGGCATACTGCGCCAAAAGCAGGGATTCGCCGTTCATCGAGGGCACCCTGTCCTTGGGAAGCGAAGGCGACTATGCCTATACCGAACCCGACATCGAGCGCAAAAGCATTGCGAAGCTTGAGCTTTATACAGACTGCCTGTGCATCATCCCGCACGACGCAGGCGCCCGCCGCGTGCCGCTCTGCTTTGCAGAGCCGACTGTTCGCGAGGGCTTTTCGCTAAACATCGCGCTGGATACCGGCGAGCGATATCGCATCGCGCGGCTGGGTGCCGATACCGACCCGTTCTTCGAGCGGCTCGAAACGAACCGCTCGAAGACCGCTGCTGCATGGCATGCTGCCCATACGGCCTTGGAACAGAGTCTGGATGCACGGCTCGGCGATGCCAGAGAGCGCTTCAGCGTGTTCCGCGACAAGGCGGATGTCGCATGCGGGCTATTTTCTGCAGATGATGAGGCGTTTTGGTTCGCAGCAATCGGTACGGGACGCGCAGCCGTCGAGCTGATTTGCGACGAGCAAACAGCGACGTATCTTTACCGATTCGATGTCGCGCCCAGTACGTTCCTGAACAGCCTACGCCACGCAATGGAGGCCGTGAAGAAGAACCGCCGCATCATCTATCTGTCCGAAGAGGATCTGGCGGACGAACCGCTCTTCCGCATGTCAATTGAGCGCAGCGCGCATGTGCGCTTCCTGCGCAGCTGCAACGCCGGCCGCATTATCCACACTGCCAGCTGGTCACAAAAGGTGGCAGAATTCTTCGCAGAAGAGTAACGGGTCGCCGACACCAAAGCCGACGACCCGTTCGCTATCTTTCGGTATCACTAGAGCATGCCGTCTGGGGCACCGCCCATCGGACCGCCGTCCATACCGCCACGGCCGCCCATCTGGCCGCCCATGCCGCCGCCCATCATGGAGTTCGTGAGCTCGGTTACTTGTTCGCCGTTCACAATGAGCGTGCCGCCATTGAGCTCGCCGCGTCCGTCGAAATCGAAGGCTGACTGCGCCGTGATATCGACCGTGCCGCTGTTGATAATCAGATCGCCATTGGAGTCGAGCGCATCGGTATCGCCGGCGCCCATGACGACCGTCGTCTCGCCACCGTTGATCTCGAGTACAACGCTGTATGCAGATGACTTCGATGTAGCGTTGATTCCATCATCGCTCGCTTCGATGCCGATAACGCCATCATTGAGCTGCACATACGTTCCCTCAATGCCCTCGGCTGCCTGGATGGTGAACGTCCCGCCATCGATTTGAACTGCCGCGTCGCCTTCGATGCCGTCGCTACTAGCCGTAAGCGCGAATGCGCCATCTGCGATGTATACGTAACCGAGCGTCTGGTCATCGCTGTTCTCGGCATGAATAGCGTCTTTGCCGGCTGTAATCGTGAACGAGCCGTCCGCGATGGCAACAGAATCCTTGCCCTCGATACCATGGTTGGCAGCCGTGATCTGGTACGTACCACCCGTGATCTTCACATCGTCCTTACCCGCGATGCCGTTGGCAGCCGATTCGATAACCAGCGTTCCCATACCGTTCAGTACGACGTCATCGCTCGCGAAGATAACGCCGTCCACGTTGTCCTCTCCGATGGCAACGAACTCACCGGTTGTTGAAAGCGCGTTGGTGCTGCCCTCCGCCGTCGTGATGAACACCTTATCGGCCGATGCCACATAGATGGCAGGTGCATCGGAATTCGTAATAGTCGCGCCATCGAGCACGATCTGCACCTTAGCGGAGCTGTCCGCATCAACCGTGATGGTCGTATTCTCCGCAGTGCCGCTGACCACATAAACGCCCTCTTCGCTGATCGTCACATCTTGACCGCTCGCCAAGGCGATGGTCGTCGCACCCGACATATCCGCCGCCTGAGTCAAATCGCGGTCCGTGAACATATCAGCGGTGTCGAGCACACCACCCTCGAAGCTGCTCACCGTCGTTACCGGCGCAGCTTCCTGCGAAGTTGCCGCATCGTTATCTGCGGTGTCTTCGGCAACAGCATCGGCTACCGCCAGAGCAACCGACGTGCTGCTTGCCTCATCCGCCCCTGTCTCAGCGGCCGAAGCGCACCCCGTAAACGCACCGAGGGCCACAGTTGCACTCACAACCGCCGCAATCATTACTCTTTTCATCATTCGCTCCCTTTCTGCCTTTCCAGCGATTGGGAACATCTTAGGGATCCATCCTGAAGTTGCCCTGAAATGTGACGGCGATCCGACGTCCGCCGCATCTCCAAATGCGAAAGCGGATCGAAACCCTTAAAGGATCCCGATCCGCTTGATGGTTTCCTCTTTCCCTATTCGGATTGCAGAGTGTGCATCAATGTGACTATTCAGGCTGTGGGGTGTACGTCAACGTGACGCGGCTGTAAGGATCGATGCCCTGATCCTCGGGCAGGGTGAACTCGCGTGTGGGATCGCTGCCATCCATCGGCGGCAGCATCACCTCAAGCTGCACGATGGGCTTGCCCACCCGCAGGATATTGAGCGGCGAGTGGATCAGTCCCGGCGGCAGGCTGACGAGCGTCGGCTGCGTAATCAGATAGCGCTCTTGCTCCTCGCCCATGAACAGCTCAACTTCGGCGTCGAACTCGAACGGATCATCGGGATTCGTGCCATACCAAGCTAAAAATTCCTGGAAGTTGTGCCGGTGCTGCGGGTTGTCTCCCTTGAACGGCTTCGTGACGATCTGATACCCCATCGTGAACTTGCAGCCGTGGAGAGCCCGATTCGCCATGAAGCCATTGAAAACCTGTCGCCCGTCCTCGTTCACCGTCATACGCATCAACGGCGGCTGGATGACGAGTTCATCGTACTTGCCCATAGGTGCCCCTTCCCTCGAGATGTATGCGCGTCGTGCGCTAAAGCAAGTATAGGCATGATAGGGCGACGAAATCTTCAGAGTTTTTCGTCGCAGCCGAAGAAGTGCCACGCCTGCATGCACATCCTGCGAGCGCAAGCAGCCCTTAGCCGATTCGCGTGGCAGCGCCATATTTCACATTGGCATCAGCCAAGCGACTGCCATCCGCAAAGACGAAGTTCGGACGCAGCTCACGCAGGGGCTTCACCACGAAGTCGCGCTCCAAACTGCGCGGATGCGGCAACATGAGCTCGGGCGTATCGCTCGTGTACATCTGATAGTCCTCGATGTCCAGATCGCACGTGCGCGGACCGTATCGATTCTCGGTCCGTATGCGCCCAAGGCTGTTCTCGATTGCTTGCAGGCACCGTAAAAGCTCTTTCGGCGGTAAACCCGTACGCAGAAGCACGATGGCGTTTACGAACGTATCTTGGTCCTCGAAGTACGCTGGTTCACTCTCGTAGTAGCTGGAGATGTCGACTATCTGCGTATCCGGCATGGCGCACATCATAGTGATAGCCTCGTTCAACACGGCGATCTTGCCTTCGCGGACTTCGCCGTCGCCGCCGGTAAGTGCCACATTACAACCCATGCCGACGACCGCAAGCGGTCGCAAATCGCGCAGAGCTGCAGCAGTAACGGCAACGTTGTGCGTGCGTACCACAGACGCGCCCAGCTCACAAGCCATGAGCGCCTCAGCCGCCGATGCGGCATCACGCTCTTTCGGCTCGTCGATACCGTACGCATATCCGATGTAGCGTTTGCGAGAAGGAGCCGCCAAAGTGGGATAGCCCAAACGCACGAACTCGTGAAAATTGCGCATGAGCATGAGGGTCTGCTCGGGCGTTTTCGCAAATCCAGGACCCGGGTCTATGCAGATGCGGTCGTGCGCGATGCCCGCCTGCTCGAGTTCGGCAGCGCGGTCGCGCAGATAATCGCGTACTTCGGCGACAACATCGTCGTAGTCCGTCAGGCTCGCCATCGTATCGGGCGTGCCACGCATGTGCATGACGACCAGGCCAGCATCGCACCCGCGGGCTATTTCGACCATCTCGGCATCGCGGAAACCCGTGACATCGTTGATGATAGCTGCGCCCGCCTGCACAGCTGCACGGGCAACCGGCGCATGGCGCGTGTCAATGCTCACGCATACACCCTGTTCGGCAAGCGCTTCAACGACAGGAATCGTGCGTGCGATCTCTTCGTCGATTGAAACCTCGGCGCTTCCGGGACGTGTGGATTCGCCCCCGACGTCGATGATCTGCGCACCCTGCGTGATCATATCGCGCGCACAGTCCATCGCACTTTCGAAATCGTTATGGTCGCCGCCGTCGCTGAATGAATCGGGCGTAACGTTCAGGATGCCCATTATGATGGGCATCCTCTCGTCGAATTCAAATGAGCCGCATTGCCAGGTCATCGGCTGCCTTCCTGCGTGTCGTCTTGATCCGCATCTTCAGCCTTGTGTGCGGGCTGCGCCGGCACCTGCTCTACATAGCCAGGATCCGCACGATGGCTCACAGGCAGTTCAGGGGCATCCGCCGTTTGTTGCTGTTGCTGCTGAATCTGCTCTTGAATCCGCTGCTTAACCTGCTCCGCCTGCTGCTGCACCTGCGCTTCCTTCGGTGTCTGCTGCTGCGCTTGCTGCTGCGACCAGGCATCGTACGGCTGTTGATTCTGCTGCAACTGGTTGGGTTGCTGCGGCCAATCGCTGTTGGGTTGTTGACCGTACGGCTGGTCATACGGCTGCTGGCCATAGGGCTGCTGACCATACGGCGGTTGACCATACGGCTGATCATACGGTGACTGTCCGTAGGGCTGCTGTCCGTAGGGCTGGCCATACGGCTGTTGGCCGAACTGCTGGTCATTCGGTTGCTGTCCATATGGTTGCTGTCCATATGGCTGCTGTCCATATGGTTGCTGCCCGTAGGGCTGCTGCCATTGGCCAGGTTGCTGCGGACCGCCGTATGGTCCGGGGCCATAGGGGCCGTTTTGCGCCGCATGCATAGCGCGCTCCATTTGAGCATCGCGCTCGCGCGCCTCCCGCTCTTCGGCCTCCTTGCGCGCGATGATTTCGTCTTCGTGCGCCAGATACTCGTCCCACTTGTTGTCGAGTAGCGCTTGGCAAGCCTCGCCGTCCACAGTTTCACGCTCCATGAGCACGCGTGCCATCAGATCCATCTGCTCCTCATGTGCAGCCAGAATCTCGTAGGCACGATCGTGCGCCTCGCGCATGATACGTGCAACCTCGTCGTCGATGCGCTGCGCCGTTGCCTCGGAGTAGTCCTTCGTGTTGCCGTAGTCGCGGCCCAAGAACACCTCGTGGTTGGGCTCGCCGAACACCTGGGTGCCCAGCTCGGCGCTCATGCCGTATTGCGTCACAATAGAACGTGCGATCTTGGTGGCACGCTCAAGGTCGTTGCTCGCACCGGTCGTGATGTCGGCGCAGTAGATCTCCTCGGCGACACGCCCGCCCATCAGCACGGCCAGTTGGTCGCGCATCTCGGACAGCGAGTTCAGCACCTTATCCTCATCGGGAATCGACATCGTGTAACCGAGCGCCCGCCCACGCGAGATGATCGAGATTTTATGAACCGGATCAGCATGCTCGAGCGTATGCCCCACGAGCGCATGGCCGCTCTCGTGGTAGGCGATCGTCTTGCGCGTTTCCTCGTTCATCACGCGGCCCTTACGCTCAGGTCCGGCGATCACGCGTTCCATGGACTCGGTAACTTCCTGCATCGTGATGATGCGCTTGCCGCGCCGCGCCGTCAGAAGGGCGCTTTCGTTCATCAGATTCATCAGATCAGCACCAGTGAATCCAGGGGTGAGCTGCGCAATCTTTGCCAAATCGACATCCGATCCGATCGGCTTGTCCTTTGCATGCACATGCAGAATCTACTAGCGGCCCATCACGTCGGGCGTATCGACCACTAACTGGCGATCGAAACGACCCGTGCGCAGCAGAGCCGGGTCCAGAATAT
>CAYOBD010000084.1:0-9061 GCA_964402005.1 uncultured Eggerthellaceae bacterium | reverse complement strand
TGATGCCGAAGCGGTCGCGCAGCTTGTTCAGCTCGCGCATCTTGATGAACAGGTTTTCGATTAGCTCCTGGCAGAACTCGCGGGAAAGAACGTCGGTGTTGTAGAACGGCCGCATGATCTTGTCGAAGCGACCGTAGCCCACGGAGTGGCCGTTCGCTTCGATGCAGATTAGGCAGTATGCGAAGTGCAGCAGCTGGATCGCTTCCCAGAAGTCGCGCGGCACGTTCTTGGACACCCAGTGGCAGTTCGACGCGACACGCTCGAGTTCGGCCTTGCGGGTCGGGTCGGTGCAGGCGGTCGCCTGCTCGTCGCACAGGTCGCCGTAGCGGTTGCACCAGTGCTCGACGGCGTCGAGCGTGATCAGGGCGCATTCGTAGTATTCTGCCTTGCTGTCGTAGTCGGGGTCGTCGGTTGCAAGGGCAGCCTGCGCTGCGAGCACGTCGGCCCGGATGCCTTCCCAGCCCTTGTTAAGCACCATCGCCATATCAGCGTTGCCGTGCCCGACGCCCTGCGTGGCATAGTGGTTGCAGTTGTAGACTTCCCGGTCGGAGAAGGGGACGCCGCAGCCAAGCAGGTTGTACTCGGTGAATTTGGATTGAACGCGCCCGACGAGGGTCTTGTCAGGCGTCCAGTATCCGGAGTAAGCCTCGATGGCGTCCTGGTTTTCCTGCGGAACGTCAAGTTTGTCGTTGGGGCGCTGGTCCATCGGCCAGTTGTGGAACTCGTCGATGACCCAATCGATTCCGTACTCGGGATAGATGCCGCATTCGCACGCCGGTGCTGCGATGTCGCCTGCAATCAAGTTGTCGTCGTACATGAAAATGTCGCACTGGTGCAGAATGTCCGAGAGCGTCTTGGCCGAGCGCATGGCAACGGTGTCGTTCTCGTATTTCTTATAGGACTCGGTGACGATGGCGCCGCGCTTGGGATCGACGCTGTGCCTGCGTGTGCGTACCCACTCGTGTAGGCGATTGATGCGCGGGAAGGGGGATTTCTCTTCAGTGAGCCCCGAAACGCCCACGCCCCATTCCTTGTCGAATGGCTCGATGGCGAGTGGTGCGATGTCGCGTTGGATGGTGGACATGTTGTCTCCCTTTCTCGTGTTGTGCACGTTTGGATGAGCAGCGGGGTTAGGAGCCGTTGCCCATTGCGCTGGCGCTTCGGCGTTTTGCGCTATTAAATCCGTCCGATGAGAAGCGGCGCCCGACCTCGCTTCTCATTCCTACTGCTTACGCTTTGCCGTGCGCCGCTTCCCATGCAGCGAGCTTTTCAAACAGGTGGTACTCTTCGACGGGTTCGCCCCTGAGCTCTTCGGTGCTGACGACCTGCTTGACGGTTTTGATCAGATCGCAGTCGACGCAGCCGCGCGGGTTGAAAAGTCCCTTGTAGTCGCAGTCGCGCTTATCGCGGCGCTCCCACTGCCCGTCTTCGCGTTCCACGTATGTGACGCTGAAGGTTTTCGGGCAATCGTTGACAGG
Organism: uncultured Eggerthellaceae bacterium; assembly: GCA_964402005.1. Classification (GTDB taxonomy): domain Bacteria; phylum Actinomycetota; class Coriobacteriia; order Coriobacteriales; family Eggerthellaceae; genus CAYOBD01. Next base: position 7,583 of record CAYOBD010000084.1, on the reverse strand, counting down.
GCAGTAGCCCTCGAAGTTCATGAGTACTTCCTTTGCCATGGATCAGCTCCTTTCCTGGCATCATGGTACTGTTGCCTTTGCATATTATTGCATGTAAATCATCGATTCGACAGGGAAGCCCAGCGAGGGTTGCGCTCCTGAAAATGAACACCACCCCGACTGAACGAACATCAACCCGCTTATGGTTTGCAGCCGCAAATGAGCATCAGTCCGCTTATGGTTTGCAGCTGTAAATGAGCATCAGTTCGCTTATGGTTAACAGCTATCATAGTAGCGTTGAAAACGCTCGGGTCGAATGGAGGATCAAGGGCCTGTGGGCAAGCGCATCGATTTCTCGGGTTATAGGAAGGTTCTCGCTATGCGCGAGGCGTACCGATTCGACGCCGGTACCGCTTGCATGCGCATTTTCCAGTTCATGATTACCATCGGCACTATCTCGATGCTGACGATGGCAGGGTACTCTCCGCTCGCGGCGGGCACCATCGCAAGTGTTGCGTCTTTTTCGATTTTCCTTATCTCGCCGCGCGTTTCGAAGCGTATCGACGAGAAGGGTCAGAGCGCAGTGCTGCCGAAGGCGATCCTCCTCACGCTGCTGGGCGTGGTCGTGTTGCTGATAAACGTGGCGCTGGGCGGTCCGACATGGGTGTGCTATCCGGCTGCGGTGCTTATCGGCTTTCTACCCAGCGGGCCATCGCTTGCCAGAACGCGTTGGACCTATCTGCTGCAGACGGGTCGGCTCGGCGACGATCCGCCTGAGCTGAAAACCATATACGCTTACGAGGGCTTGATCGAAGACATAGTCTTCATGGTGGGCCCAGCCGTTGCTGTATTGCTGTCGTCGACGTTGTTTCCCATTGCGGGGATGGTGTTCGGCGGGGTCCTTCTCGCTGCGGGTACGGCGCTGACGATATCGTCGAAAACGACTGAGCCTGATGCGGCGTGGCGTGCCGAGATGGCTGCCGCCAGCGCGAAGAGCGCAGGTCAAGACGGTGTCCCCATCAAGAGGCGCAGCATGTTCATCGAGTCGGGCGCGGTGCGCATGCTCTTTGCCTCGAACCTGCTCATGGGCGTGCTGTTCGGATGCTTCGATGCTACGACGATTTCGTTCACGCAGGAATTGGGTTATCCCCAGGCCGCAAGCGTGGCGTTTGCGCTCTCAGCGATATCCTCGATGGTTGTCGGTGTGATATTCGGAACGCTCAAACTTAAGGCTTCGCGTCGCGTGCAATTCACGGTGGCGGCGATATCGATTGGTGCGCTTTGGGCGCTTTTGGCGTTTGTAGAGGGACTTGTATCGCTGTACATTGTGGTGTTCATCGCATCACTCGTGTACGCGCCGTTCCTCATTTGCGGAAACGCTCTATGCGAGCAGGCGGTGCCGCCTGAGCGTCTAACAGAGTCGCTGACCTGGCTCAATACAGGCATCATCTGCGGATTGGCCATCGGCCCCACGGCTTCTGGCGCAATTATCGATGCCATGGGAGCGGTTGCCGGCTATGATCTCGCGGCGGTGATGGGGCTGCTCCTTGCGCTGTTCAGTGTGGCGACGATCCCGTTATGGAAGCGCTTCATGGCGAAACACGAAGCCGGTCGGTCAGGGGAATAGGACCGGGCGGCAGAGCGTCTGGGACCGATATAATGCTAACCATAGGGGTAAACAAAGCGTATTGCGATTGCGCTGGATGGAAGGCAAAGCATGCCGGCACCGCGATTGGGTCCGGGTGGTCCGGGCGGTCATTTCCTGACCGATGAAGAAAAGGCGAATATGCCCAAACTGACCAAGGGGCTGCTCGTTCGCATTCTCTCGTATTTGAAACCGTATTGGCTCCAGTTCGTGGCGGTGTTCATCGCCATCGTTATCGCCGCCGTTGTGGGCCTTGTTCCCTCGATCGTCACGGGCATGATCGTCGATGAGGCGCTCGTAGGTGAGGATTTGGGCTACCTCATCAGATTGCTGCTGATTGCGTTGGCGGCTATGGTAGCCAGTCAGCTTATCGGCGTGCTTGAGAACTATATCAACGCCTGGATTTCGCAGCGCATCATCTACGACATGCGCAATCAGATGTACGACCACTTGCAGCATATGCCGCATTCGTTCTTCACCACCGAAAAGCAGGGCGACATTATCACGCGCATGGACACCGATATCAGCGGCGTCAGCTCGGTGGTCAGCGGTACGCTCTCGCGAGTCGTCAGCAACGTCGCCACCATCATAACGACGCTCGTAGCGCTGTTCGCCATGAGCTGGAAACTTGCGCTCGTAGGATTGGCGGTGCTGCCTTTGCTGATTTTGCCCACACGTATGGCGGGCAGGTCGCGCTTGAAGTATGCCACGCAGACCCAGGCCAAGACCGACGAGATGAACCAGGTTATCAACGAGACGCTTTCGGCAAGCGGCTCGTTGCTTGTCAAGATGTTCACCCGCGAGAAACGCGAGTTCGAGCAGTTCGAACATGTGAACAAGGAGGTTACCGACCTCTCGATGAAGGAGACGCGTTCGGGCTCGTTGTTCAGCATCGCTATGGGTATGTTCACACAACTCGGACCGCTGCTTATATACTTTGCGGGCGGTCTTCTGATTATCGAGCACTTCGACCCGGCGCTTACGGTCGGCACCGTCACGGCCATGGTGGCACTCGTCAATCGCCTGTATCGTCCGGTCGAGTCGATTCTGAACCTGCAGGTGACGTTTACGCGCTCGCTTGCGCTGTTCGTGCGCATATTCGATTACCTCGACCGCGAGAATACGATCGTCTCGCCCGAGAACGGCGCAAAGCCCGACGTCGAGCGCAAGCCGATTCGCTACGAGCACGTGGCTTTCGGCTACGAGCCCGATGCACTCGTGCTGGAAGATGTGGACTTCGAGGTACCCGGCGGTGCGATGTACGCCATAGTGGGACCCAGCGGATCGGGAAAATCGACGGTCGTGAACCTCATACCGCGCCTCTACGATGTGTCGGGCGGATCGGTGACCATCGCGGGCGTTGATGTGCGCGACTTCGATCTGGAGTACTTGCGCCAGCAGATCGGCGTGGTCACACAAGAGGCGTACCTGTTCAACGGTACCATTCTCGAGAATCTGCGCTATGCGAACGAGGATGCCACGCTCGAGCAAATCGAAGAGGCTTGCAAGGTCGCGAACATCCATGACTACATCACAGCTCAGCTACTCGGGTACGACACTGAGGTGGGCAACCGCGGATTGAAACTCTCAGGTGGCGAGAAGCAGCGCCTGTCGCTTGCGCGCGTCATCCTGAAAGATCCGAAGATCCTGATTCTGGACGAGGCCACGAGCGCGCTCGATTCGATTTCCGAGCATGCGATTCAGCAGGCGCTCGAGCAGTTGATGGTGGGGCGCACGAGCATCGTCATCGCGCATCGTCTGTCGACGATACTGAAAGCCGATCGCATCTTGGTTGTGAAGGACGGGCGCATAGTCGAGCAAGGAACCCACGACGAGCTACTGGCACTTGGTGGCGTATATCGCGAGCTGTTCGACACGCAATTCGATCGCGTCATCAATCGGGATGGGGATGCCGTGGACGGCGCATCGAAGCTGGACATCCAATCGCTGGGCACCTCGTACGATGTACGCCGCATCGCGGAGGTCGACATCTCCGATGTCGTGGGTTTGGCCAGGACTAATGGCAGGTACTACCGGTCGTTGGGCATTCGCCCGTCCCGATCGCGGTTGACCGAGATCGTAAGCGATATCGCGGTCGGCGTAGAAGGTGCTGAAAGTTATTTCGTCGGCTTCTACAACGAGGGCGATGATCTTATTGCCGTGCTTGACTTGGTATGCGGCTATCCTGAATCCAACGACGCGTTCATCGGCTGGTTCATGGTTGATGCGGACTTGCAGGGGCAAGGCGTGGGTTCGAGCATATTCGCCGACGTACGCGCATCGATGAGAGCACAGGGTTACGACCACCTGGAGCTCAAGTGCCCGAAGGCCAGTGAATCGGCCCGAGCGTTTTGGGAAGGCCAGGGCTTTGCAGCGACTGGTGTCGAGGAATTCAACGGCTACTACGAAGTCGTAGGCATGGCGCGCGACATCTAAGGTGCATGCATGGTCGATGCGTATGTGCAGATGAGAAGTTAAGCTATACTGTCCAGGTTGGTTTCCGAACCCAGGTGAGGGAGCGGAATTTCGTAGATATGGATTCGGCGATGATGGATCTTGATGAGCGCATGGCGGCTGATCCCGCACGCGATGACATGTTGATATTGGTCGATGGGCTCGATCGCGAGATCGGAGCTGCTACGAAGCTGCAGGCGCATGTCGACGGCAAGCTGCATCGGGCATTTTCCGTTGTGCTCGTGCGTGATGGCGCGGAGGGGCCGGAACTATTGCTTGCGAAACGCTCGCTGCTCAAGTACCACTCGGGTGGACTGTGGGCTAATTCGTGCTGCTCGCATCCGCGTGTGGGTGAGGAAATCGTCGAGGCTGCCTATCGGCGCGTACCCGAAGAGCTCGGCTGCAAGGCGATTGAATTGTGCGAGCTGTGTGCGTTTGTCTATCGTGCCGAGTTCGACAACGGGATTATCGAGCATGAGTTCGACCATGTGGTTATCGGACGTTGTGAAGGCGAGATAGCACCCGACCCGGCAGAAGCGAGCGAAGTTCGCTGGATGAGGTTCGATGCGCTTGCCGCCGAATTGGCGAATGCGCCACGCTCGTTTGCCGCATGGGCGCCCATCGTGTTCACGATGACGATGGCGGAGCTACTCCGTCGTGACGCATAGTCGCTTTTTACTTGATGGGATAGGGCGCCGCTCATGGGGGCAGGGCGCTACGAAAATCTGCAGGGGCGCCTCTCCGGGCGCCCCTCGCTTAGATGTTGCCAGCTATTCGCTTGTTTTGAGTGCTTGCCATTCCGAGGGCGAAACCCAAAGAGCCCTCAAGCAGGTGTGAGGGGAATTCTGAGGCGAAGGGAATTCTAAGGCACTTGCGCCGTTTGCGCTCAGGATGGCAATCGACCGGTGTTTACAGTTCGATGCGGCCGAACTTGGCGAGCAGCTCAGATGCGGCGGTGCAGGCTTCGCAGCCGCAGTATTTCGCGCCTTGTTCTTTGCGCTCGAGATTTTTTGCCAGCATGGCCGCAGCTGCTTCTTCGCCGAAGAACTGCACTGCCGGACCCTGCGCGAAGGCGATGACGCTGTCGATCGTGTTCGGGCGCCCCTCCAAGAAGTCGATCAGCTTAGTGGTGGCTTCTTCCACGGCCGCATCGCTGCCATCGGCTGCAACGGCGTCTTTCCAAGCCAGCGCCGCATCCTTCGTTTCCTGCTTGCTAGCGCCAGACACAGCGAGGATATCTGCGCGTTCGGCGACGTAATCGAACAGTTCTTTCTCCATAGCAACCTCCTCTAGTCGGCGATCCGATGCATCTATCATATGTCCCCGCGTCATTGGTCGCAACTCGAATGAGGTGGGTCTTCAACCCGAAAAACGCCATGGACCGCGACTGGGGCAGCGTAAGCTTCCAATTCGGGTGCAACTAATGACAGTGTCGGCTTCCAGTTCATATGTAGCCGCAGCGTAGGCTCTCATATTGGCGCAATTAATAATTATGAGAAAACAGTCATGTACAAGATTGCACGGTTGGAACTCATCGATAGGCGAGCCAAGGGGTGTTTCCATCCGATTCGCCTTGCATGAATTGTTATCGAGCTGTTTCCAGAAAACAGCTCGCTGGTGAACCTATGCCAGTTGCGCCTTTGCGGCAGCGATGAAATCGCGGAACAGGGGATGCGGCTTGCCAGGGCGGCTCTTGAACTCGGGATGCGCCTGCGTGGCGACGAACCAGGGATGGTTGGCTAGCTCGATCATCTCGGTTAGCCGGCCGTCGGGGGAAAGCCCCGAGATTGTAAGTCCCGCCTGTGCTAGCTGGTCGCGGTAGGCATTGCTCACCTCGTAGCGATGGCGATGCCGCTCGTAGATGAGTTCGGATCCATAGGCCGAGAAGGCACGTGTATCTGGGCTTACACGGCAAGGATATGCACCCAGACGCATCGTGCCGCCTTTGTTCTCAACATCTTCCTGTTCGGGCATGAGGTCTATGACGAAAGGTGTGGCGCCATCCGCTTCGAGCGTTCCCTCGTCGGCGAATTCGGCGGACGTTGCGCCCGCGAGTCCAGCCGCATGGCGTGCAAACTCGCAGACTGCAGCCTGAAGTCCCAAGCAGATGCCCAAGAACGGCACGTTATTCTCGCGCGCATAGCGTGCGGCGGCGATTTTTCCCTCGAAGGCCCGCTGCCCGAATCCGCCGGGAATCAGGATGCCATCCATGCCGGAGAGCGTTTCGGCGGCGTTTTCGTCTGTTAACTCTTCTCCGTTGATCAGGTGGATATCCGTGTGTACGCCATTGGCGACACCCGCATGGTGCAACGCTTCGATGACGGACAGGTACGCATCGGGCAGGCTTGTGTATTTACCCACAACCGCAATGCGCACCGTGCCTTCGCAGCGCGCGGCTGCATCTACGTAATCCGCCATGGGCACACGCGTCAGCTCACCTTCGGGCAGCTTTAGCCGGCGCAGCACCTTCACATCGAAGCCCTGCTCGTGGAGGTTGACGGGCACTTGATAGATACTCGGTGCGTCGATGCAGCTCAAAACCGAATCCACATCCACGTCGCAGAAGTGCGCAATCTTTGCGCGTACGGCGTCTTCCACCGGATGATCGGAGCGGCATACGATGAAATCGGGTTGCACACCCATCGAGCGCATCTCTTTGACAGAATGCTGCGTGGGCTTCGTCTTCACTTCGTGGGCGGCAGCGATGTAGGGCACCAGGCTCACATGGACGAACACGACGTTTTCGAAACCCAGCTCATGGCGCAGCTGGCGTACCGCCTCGATGAACGGCTGGCCTTCGATGTCGCCGATCGTGCCGCCAATCTCGGATATCACGATGTGCGCTCCGGTTTGCGAGGCTGCACGCAGCACGCGGTCTTTGATGGCATCGGTCACATGCGGGATGACCTGCACGGTGCCGCCTAGGAAATCGCCGCGTCGCTCGCGCGCTACGAGCGACTGATAGATCGATCCCTGCGTGAAATTCGATTCGCGGGTTAGGCTCTCGTCGAGGAAACGTTCGTAATGACCCAGGTCAAGATCGCCTTCGTGGCCATCGTCGGTTACGAATACCTCGCCATGCTGGAATGGGCTCATCGTTCCGGGATCGACGTTCAGATACGGATCCATCTTCTGCATGGTCACTTTGTAGCCGCGGGCCCGCAGCAAGTGCCCAAGCGATGCGGCGGCGATGCCTTTGCCCAGTGATGATACGACGCCTCCGGTTACGAAGATGTGCTTTGCCATGGCAGCCTCCCGTCATCTACGTTCGGTTGCGCCCACGCTCGGGCATCCGCCATGCCATGCGCCCGCGTAAGAAAAAAGCGCTCGGCTGGCGACGCCCATGCAACGAGCGCACCTTCCAAACGCCTCTTGATTATAGGGCGCGCATCGTTTGGTCTCGGTTTTGCTGTGGCGATTTAACCAGACTGCAATCGGGGACCTGTGCAATCCTTGATTCGCAGGTTGAACCGAACACATAACGAATTCTTGCAAAGCCAACCGA
>CAYOBD010000083.1:0-9082 GCA_964402005.1 uncultured Eggerthellaceae bacterium | reverse complement strand
GGGCCTTCTTGACTTCGGCCTTCTTCGAACCGGTCTTGGCCTTCTTGGCAGCAGGCTTCTGATAGGCGGCACGATCCTCATCGGTTGCGATGCTGTTCGCCAGTGCCATAACGCCGCTCTTGCGATTGGCGGCCTGGTTCTTATGGATGACGCCCTTAGTAGCGGCCTTATCGAGCAGGCGGCAAGCCTTTTGGGCTGCAGCGTAGGCCTCGGCGCCGTTCTCTTCGGCGACAGCTTCACGCACGCGGCGCACTGCGGTCTTCAGCTCGGATTTGACAGCGCGATTGCGCATGCGAGACTTCTCATTCGTCTTGTTGCGCTTCTTCTGACTCTTGATGTTTGCCACAATTTCCTCCGTAGTTAAATCTTGTGTTAAGACGAAACCGTTGCATTTTAGCATACAATACCCACGGCTAAGCAAGTATTATCGCGAAAGAATGCAAAGGTCGACCGTGTCTCCATCAACCGCACAACATGACCAGAGTTTGATTAGGAATTTTTCGATTATTGCCCATATCGATCATGGCAAATCGACGCTATCCGACCGTATCCTCGAACAAACCGGGACGGTCGCCAAGCGTGATATGCAAGACCAGATACTCGACTCAATGGACATCGAACGTGAACGGGGCATCACGATAAAGAGCCAGGCGGTACGTGTTGAATATACCGCAGAAGACGGCACGCCCTATGTCTTGAACCTGATAGATACCCCCGGACATGTCGACTTCACATACGAGGTTTCGCGCAGTCTTGCTGCATGCGAAGGCGCAGTTCTCGTTGTAGATGCAACCCAGGGAGTCGAAGCTCAGACAGTCGCCAATGCGATGATGGCCATGAATGCAAATCTCGAGATTATTCCCCTGATTAACAAGATAGACCTGCCGGCAGCAGAGCCTGACCGGGTGCGTGAGGAAATCGAAGACGGCTTGGCGATTCCCGCCGATGATGCCGTACTATGCTCGGCTAAAACCGGCGAAGGCGTGCACGACCTGCTCGAGGCCATCGTGTACACCATCCCCGCCCCAACGGGCGACCCCGATGCTCCGCTTCGTGCGCTTATTTTCGATTCGTACTTCGATCCTTACCGTGGGGTCGTCGCTTTGATTCGCGTCGTCGACGGTTCAGTGCGCAAAGGCGACACCATCTACATGATGGCGGCCGATTCCGAAACGCTTGTTGAGGAAGTCGGGGCACGCAAGCCTGCAGAAACTCCGCTCGACATGCTTTCGGCCGGCGAAGTCGGCTATTTGGTGACGGGGCTGAAAGACGTAGCCCAGGTCAAAGTCGGCGACACGTGCACGCTCACGCGCAGGCGCGCATCGCAGGCGCTTCCCGGCTATCGAGAGGTCAAACCGATGGTATTTACAGGTTTGTTCCCTATCGAGGGCGACCAGTATGAGCCATTGAAGGAAGCGCTTGAGAAGCTAGCGCTTAACGACCCGGCGCTCATTTGGGAACCTGAGACATCTCATGCGCTCGGATTCGGCTTCCGCGTAGGATTTCTCGGACTCTTGCACATGGAGGTCATAGAGGAACGGCTTGAGCGCGAATTCGGACTCAACTTGCTCGCAACAGCGCCTTCTGTTGAATACCACGTCTATAAGACGAATGGCGAGATGCTATCCCTTCACTCGCCGCAGGAGATGCCCGATCCGGCCGAGATCGACCGTATAGAAGAGCCGTTCCTCAAGGTAAAGGTTCTCGTGCCGCCCGAGCATGTGGGCGCCGTCATGGAACTAACTTCGCAGCGGCGCGGAAAGTTCGTAGCGATGAATTATCTGTCATCGACAACTGTCGAAGTAGTTTGGGAGATGCCGCTTTCCGAGATGATCATGGACTATTTCGACCGCCTGAAGTCGTCCACGAAGGGTTATGCGTCGCTCGACTACGAATTTGCAGGTTACCAGGAGAGCAAGCTTGTGAAGCTCGATATCCTGCTTGCAGGAAAGCCGGTCGATGCGCTGTCTTTCATCATCCATAAAGACAAGGCGTATGATCGCGGGCGCATTCTGGCAAGTAAGCTGAAAGCCATCATTCCTCGACAGCTGTTCGAAGTGCCTATTCAGGCTGCTGTCGGAGGACGCGTACTCGCTCGAACGACAGTCAAAGCCAAGCGCAAGGACGTTCTCGCAAAGTGCTACGGCGGCGACATCACGCGCAAGCGAAAGCTGCTCGAGAAACAGAAGGAAGGCAAGAAGCGCATGAAGGCCATCGGCAACGTCGAGGTGCCGCAAGAGGCATTCATGGCGATACTGAAGGTGGACGAGTAGCCGTGACGGCACAAGACGAGAAGAATTGGCTTGACGAGGCCTTTGACGAGGGCAAAGCCAATGAGGATATAGAGCATGCAAAGAATGCGCGAAGATTCGCGTACCTAGCACTCGCCATAGTCGTGTCTGTTTTTGCCATTTGCGGCGCCTCCTGCGCAGGCATGATCGACGTGATGTCCGCGATGGCGTAACACGGTGAAATGAAAGGCGTCTTCGATCGATATCGCGTAATCCTCGCACCTATGGCGGGCGTAACCGACATGCCCATGCGAATACTCTGCCGCGAGGCGGGCGCCGACCTTGCCTTCTGCGAAATGGTTTCGGCAAAAGGGCTTTCGTATGCAAACGAAAGAACCCGCCATCTTCTTGATATCGCGCCGCAGGAGGACGTGATAGGCGTCCAATTGTTTGGGCACGAGCCGATGGTTCTTGCGCAGCAGGCAGCTTGGGTTGAGGAGGAACTGGGCGACGCACTCGCATACATCGATATCAATATGGGGTGTCCTGCGCGAAAGATCGTTTCGAAAGGCGACGGATGCGCCCTCATGCGCGATCCAGAGCTTGCAGCGCAAATCGTACGTGAAGTGAAATCCGCAGTTTCAAGCAACGTCACCGCGAAGTTCAGACGCGGATGGGCGCTCGGTGACGAGGCGGCTCCGGAATTTGCACGCCATCTCGAGCAGGCCGGAGTCGACGCCATCACGGTGCACGGACGCTTCGGCGAGCAGCTGTACCGCGGCGCGGCAGACTGGGGCGCTATCGCGCGTGTGAAACAAGTTGTTTCTATTCCCGTCATTGGCAATGGGGATATACGCTGCGGCGCCGATGCAACCGCCATGGTCGAACAAACCGGTTGCGACGCAATCATGGTTGCTCGCGCAGCCGAGGGGAATCCCTGGGTGTTCGCGCAGATAAAGGCCTCGATCGATGGAATGCCAGAACCTTGCGCCCCCACACCGCTCGAGCGCATCGAAATGGCTCGTCGCCATGCACGGATGCTAGACGCCGGCGATCGCCATCAGCTCGTGCGCATGCGCAAGCACGCGATGTGGTACATAGCAGGCCTGCCAGGCGCTGCGAAAGCCCGCGGCATGATCACCGAGTGCTCTACGCTTCAGGATTTCGAAGAGGTATTAGGCGCACTGGAGAATCGCCTTAGCTGCTCATAGCGATGATTATTTAGGAGTTCCACTCGGTTGGCACAGGGGTGTACGCGATTCCGCAGCAGAAACGAGAGGCAAGCAGCATAACCATTTGGGCGTGGACAAGCGAACGCCCCTGTGCCAACCGTACGAACCAGACTGGTCAGATTATTTTGCAAGCACTGTGACGAGCCACTGCTTAAAAGCGATTTCGGGATCAGCTCCGCTTTTCATCTCTCGCTCGCAATCACGCGCGGAAATGAGCGCACGTTCGAGCTCTCCGGGCGCGAATCCCCGCGACCAGCGGATGTGGTTTTTATAGCGCCAAGGAGGTCCGCCGAGTTCGTCGGCAATGCGGGCGCCTTCCCCCCGTGAGTCAAGCATTTTGGCGCAGATAAGCTCTCGGATCTGATTAACGCAACGTCCAATGAGGACATGCGGTGTCGTATCGAGATGCGGCATCATCGCAAGACAACGTGCAAGATCGCGTGCGGCAAACGCATTCGTGAAATCCCACGGTTTCACCTCGGCCGTATGGGCTACAAGCATGCGCACTTCATGGTCGGTGACCGGATCGGTTCCCGTGTGTGCAGTCGCGAGCTTGCGCAGCTCCGTATCGATTCTCACCGTATCCTCGCCAACGAGTTCGATAAGCGTATGGGCAGCAGACGGCGTCATTGCGAATCCGTGCCCAACGGCCATTGAACGAATGGCAGGCTCAAGTTCACGCGAACGCAAAGGCGTGCAGTCTATCACTGCGTGGCTCCCAAGTGCTGCTACCGCCTTATATAGACGCGTGTTCTTCGGAAGTTTCTGCGCCGAAATCGCAAGGACTGTTGTCTCGCTCGGTGAGGCCAGATAATTCGTCAACGCATCAGCTGCTTGCTTTCTGAGCTTATCTGCATGGGAAACCTCTACAAGCCGTACCTCACTCGCAAAGGGCAGCGTGTTGCAGGCGGATACGATGTCGTCGCCCGATGCCGATTCACCTTCGAAGCGGTCATGGTTGAAGCTGATGTCGCCTATGCCCGCAACGCGTGCACGCAGGCGCTCGAGCACGGTGCGCTGCTTGAGCGCATCCTCTCCCACTATCAGGTAAGCGGGCAACAAGGGTTTCTTGGAATTATCAGCCATAGGAGCATTCTAGCGTTGCGTCTGTACGGAGATCCCGTCTGATCCCATAATGCATGAAACATCCCCGTCGATATCCGTTCTGAAGACATCGCATTGCGCACTTTCAAGCGCATCCAACGCCTCAGATGACGGATGCCCGTAACGGTTATTCTCGCCTACGCTGATAAGCGCTATGGAAGGAGAAAGCCGCTGAACGATCTCAGAGGTTGTACCGTTGCGCGCTCCATGGTGCCCGACCTTGAGAATGTCAATGTTTCCGAGGTTCTGCTCGTCTGCAATGCAAGATATTTCCCCACTCTCGGCATCGCCTGTGAAAAGGGTCCGCACATCTGTGAGGCCGTCTCCATCTGCATCGTAATCTGCGATAACGCATAAGCTTGCTGCGTTTCCTTCGAGGGTTGAACCGCGATGCGGCCATACAACACGTGCCTCGAAACCGCCGATTTCTATGCGATCGCCATATTCTATCGCCTCGACGCGATTACTCGCTTTCTGTGACTCCATGAGCAGTTTTACCGCTTTCTCTTCGCTTGATGTGTAAAGGTCTTCCGATACGAGAACAGTTCTGACCTCAACGCACGATGCAAGGGCATCGAGGGATCCGCAGTGGTCATCGTCGGCATGCGTTATCAGAACAGCGTCGATGCTAACAATCCCTTGCCGAGCAAGCGCTCCGAGAAGGCGGCTGTCTTGATTTCCTGTATCGATGAGAAGCGTCGTCCCCCTGCTGCAGAGAAGGAACGCATCGCCTTGGCCGATATCGAGCATCACAATCCGATCCGGACGCATACCGAAGGCAATGCAGGCTATCATAAGCGCTATTGCCATGAACAACGAAAGGATACCGGAGCGCCCTTTTCGCGTAGGCCAACGTATGTAGAAGACGACGATAACTATAGCCGTCAAAATCAAAGCCGACGATACAGGCAGATAGACAGGAATGCACCCGTAGGGGATCTGCGCAAGAGCGGACGACAATAATGAAAGCGCACGCGAAGGCAACGATGCCATCGCAATCAAGATGCCTGCTGACTTCGGAAATACAACAGCGAAGAAGCCTGCACCCAAACCGAATGCGCAGGCCATCGGAAATAGCGGCGCTACGAGGATGTTCGCCACCGGAGCGATTATTGGAAGCTGCGAGAACAGAGCGCATGAGAGCGGCAAAGTCGCCATCAGGGCAGACAGCGTAAGCGCAAAAGAATCGGTAATGAGACCGAATCTGCCCAGAGGGGTTTTGCCTATTCGATACGCGATAAGAGGCGCAAACAAGGCTATGCCGAACGTAGAGAGGCACGAGAGCGTAAACGAGACTGATATGCAGCATTCGGGTTCGAGCGCTATAAGACCGAGTATTGCAACGCCGACAGCATTCAGGGCAGAGGGCCGCCGTCGTCCATAATAGGAGAACAAGCTGAGAATGCTCATTATGCAGGCGCGCAACGCTGATACCGGCTCGCCCGCAAAGACGAAGTAAACGCACATTATAAAGATGAGGATGCCGATTGATGGAGCACGCGGCATTCGCGCCCGACGCAAAAGGGCTGCGAACAAACCGGCAACGATTACGAGGTGAGCTCCCGACACCGCAACCAGATGAGCGATTCCGCACGATTTGAAGAATGCGTACAGATCAGAGCCGGCAAGATCCATGCGCCACCCGCAGACGAGCGCCTGCAATAGCAGCTTCTCTTCTTCGCCTATGTCTGCAGACGCTATGGCTCCGATCGCATTTTTTCGTATTCTTGAAAGATGTTCGAGCGCAGTGCCTTGTCGAACCTCATCAAAGCTATCAACCGTTATTGAAGCGGCAGCTCCCGATTGCCATAGCTGCTCGTTTATCGGCTCGGCAGCTATGATATGCCCCGCGCCTATGCGGATGGACTCTCCGCAGGCGACCCCGCCGGCATCGTCGAAAACCAAACGCACTTTGCAGGTATAGCCGTCGGCAAACGATGCATTGGCTAGACAACTGAATCCATAACTGCCTTTGCGCGGATCTTGAAGGAGCAGGCATTCTGCATAGCGAGCATCATGATGAGGTGCTTCAACTGACGCCTCGAGCAGCATGGTCGAGCGCGCCGCGCCCATCAGGCATCCTATGATCAAAGCCGCCACCACGGCAAAGATTCCCGCCTTGCGGTTCAAGAAGCAAATGAGCAACGTAACCATTGCTGCAATGGTTAATCCGATGCAGATGATTCGCAATAATGCGCAATCAAATGTTCTTCCCAAATAATAGGAACATGCGCATGCGGCCCAGAAAACAAGTGCCGCCCGCGCAAGCAACGGCATATGAGGGCGCACGGGTTCCGGAAGCTTCTCTCGCGAAGATCCTTTCATACGCAGGCATAGTCGCGTAAGCTCTCGAGTTTTTTCGTCCCTATGCCCGATACGCGCGTAAGATCATCCAACGAAGCGAATGGACCGTTCATCTCACGATCGGCTACGATTTTGCTTGCAGTTGCCGGGCCGATGCCGGGAAGGTTTTCGAGCGTCTGCGCATCAGCTGTGTTTATATTGATGCAGCCCGTTGCCTCGTCGGAAGCTTCCTGCAATCCATCGTCTGCCTGCTGCAGCTCGCCCTCGCGCGGTATGTGTATATGCTCGCCGTCTTGAATTCTACGGGCCAGATTGACTGCTTCGGAAACAGCTTCACCATCCATGCCACCTGCGGCTTTCACAGCATCTATTGCCCGAGAGCCTTCTGGAAGCTCGAATACGCCTGGCGATGCTACTGCACCCGTTACGTATACAGAAACAGTTGCGGTCTCTTGCCGTACCGGAGCATTTAAAGCCACCTCGTCAGACGAACCGTTGTCCGCTTGCGCTGCGCCCGCTTTCTCGATAGCGAATTCATGCGACTCGCCTGCGAAGAAAAACATGTTGATAGCGAGTATGGCAATCGTGAGAAGCAGGACGATTGCGCCGACGCGGCCTGCCTTTCCGAGCCGATCTTGCAACGCTCTTCCATTGTCCTCATCCGGCAGGAATCCGTCGCTTCCCCATCGTTGCATTGCTGACCCCGCTTTCCTTTGCCGGATGATGCTAGCAACCAGGTCTCTCATTCGGGCCGCAATAATACCGTCGTGGTTTAGCATCGAAACTAACGGGAATTCTCAAAACGGAAACGGTTTTTCGCAAATGCAAATGCAGTTTTGATTTTTATGCTGAGGTCAACTGTCGGAGTTGCCTCTTGGTTCTAGCCTCTTGGCTCTTGTTCTATCTCATCCTAGGCGGATGGTACGCAGGACATGCATAGTCGTGCGGCTCGGCTGCCTCAACGAGCTCTTCAACCCATTCATCGAACGGGAACACTTCCTCAGCAGCTAAAACGGCGTCCATCTTCGCATGCGTTTCTGGATTTCGCGGCATGAACAGCGTGCAGCAATCAGGTGCGTCCTGTGACGAGATTTCGAATGTCCCAAGCAGTTGAGCCTGCTCGATGATTTCGAGCTTGTCAGAGCCGATGAGGGGCCTCAGAACAGGTATTTCCGAAACGGCATCAACGACCTGTATGTTCTCAAGCGTCTGCGATGCCACCTGTCCCAGGCTCTCGCCTGTGACAAGGGCTCCTGCACGCTCACGTTTTGCGATGGACTGCGCTACGCGGATCATCAGGCGACGATACAGGATGATGCGCAATGATGGAGGAGCAGTAAGCGCAATCTGTTTTTGGTAATCGCCGAACGGGACGACGTATACGCGCCCTATGCACCCCGTCTTTTCAAGTACGCGAGCTATGTCATCTACCAGGTATTCGCTCTCGTCGGTGGTCTGCGGTCGTCCCGAGAAATGCACGCCGATGCAAACAGCCCCGCGACGAGCCATGCGCCAAAGGGCTACGGGCGAATCGATGCCGCTCGATAGCAGTGAAACGACGCGTCCGGAACTTCCGACAGGCAGACCGCCGATCCCGCGGAGACTGCGTGCGTAGATGTAGGAGGCATTTTGAACCACTTCCACGCCCACTGTAACGTCTTGGCCGCGCATCTGGACCTTCTTGTCGGGGTAGGCATCGCACAGAACAGCACCGATGATGCGATTCATGGCCATTGAATCTGTTTCGAAGTCAGTATGGTTGCGCCGTGCTTGAACCTTGAACGTCTCGAAAGGACTTGCATCATGCAATGCTTGAATGGCAGCTTGACCCATAAGATCAAGATCGCGCTCGCATTTATATCCGGTGGAAACGCGGGCGACTCCTGGCACGTAGCGAAGTACATCGGCGATACGTACCGCAACATCATAGGGTGTACCCTCACGTATGAACACGCATAGCCTGCCTGCTATGCGGTGAATGGTAACGATGGGGAAATCACCTAAAAGCGCCTTGATGTTTTTGAGCAATCGCATCTCGAACGTAGAGCGATTGCGCCCCTTCAGACCTATCTCGTGGTAATGCACAAGGCAAATGCGCTGGAATTCCGTTGAATATGGAATGCTCGCCTGCGGCGAGCCATCCGTTAATGGAACACTTGTCTGTGACAAGTGTTCCATTCCTCCCTGCTCCGATGGCATCCTAGTGGTTCT
>CAYOBD010000082.1:0-9100 GCA_964402005.1 uncultured Eggerthellaceae bacterium | reverse complement strand
AGTTCCGGCAGCCTGCACAAAGGCGATGCGGTGCTCGTCATCAAGAACGACGGCAACCGCTATGGCTGCATGATCAAGCAGGTGTTCACGTTCGAGGAGCTGGGCAAGAAGGAACAGAAGACCGTGACCGCGGGCGATATCGTTGCGGTCGTGGGCGTCGATGATGCAGACATCGGCGATATGGTGACCAGCAAAGACAACCCGGTCGAGCTAGCGCCGATTAAGGTGGAGGAGCCCACGATGTCGGTCGTGTTCGAAGCATCCACCAGTCCGCTTGTAGGGCAAGAGGGCGACATCGTCGGCAGCCGCCAGCTGCGCGAGCGCCTGATGCGCGAGAAGGAAAGCAACATCTCGATGCGCATCGAAGACTGCGAGGACGGCAACGGCATCGAGGTCTCCGGGCGCGGCGTGCTGCATCTATCCGTGCTGATGGAGTCGATGCGTCGTGAGGGTTTCGAATTCCAGGTGGGTCGTCCGCGCGTCATCGTCCGCGTCGACGAGAACGGCAACAAGACCGAGCCCATCGAGGAAGCGACCGTGGACGTTCCCGACGAGTACGCGGGTAAGACGATTGAGGTGTTCGGCAACGCCGGCGGCATCATGACCGACATGTACCAGAAGCACGATCAGACGCATCTGGTTTTCCGTATTCCTACGCGCGGCACGATGGGCCTGAACACGCGCCTGATGAACGCAACACGCGGCGAGGCGACGATGTTTCACCGCTTTTTGGAGTACGGGCCGTATTGCGGCGATTTTGAGGGGCGGAAGAACGGCAGCATGATTTCGATGACGACCGAGAAATCGGTAGCCTATGCGCTTGATACGCTGCAGGAGCGCGGTCGGCTGTTTGTCGGTCCGGGTGAACCGTGCTACGAAGGCATGATCGTGGGCGAGTCGGCTAAGGAGGGCGACATGACCGTGAACGTTGCTCGCTCCAAGCAGCTGGGCAACCAGCGTTCAAGCAACGCCGACAAAGCCATCCAGCTTACGCCGCCCGTCACATTCACGTTGGAAGAGGCGCTCGAGTACATCCAAGATGACGAGCTGGTCGAGATCACGCCCAAGAGCATCCGCCTGCGCAAGCGTTTGCTGAGCGCTGTCGACCGCAAGAAAGCGGCTGCCGGTAAGCTGTAGCGACGGGCAAGACGGCAGCGACAGGCCAGGCGGCGCTCCTGGCCCGTCCTGCTACAGCGGTATTGACAGGCTGCGGTCTTGATTATGAGCAAACAGCTGCGAAAAGTATTTTCCTAGATGTCGAATTGCCTTGTCATTCGACATGGTTTTTAGGTACGATAACTTGCGTCTATTGTCTATGGGTTAGCCGAAAAGGGACAAGAGCAAAGCTTTTGTCCCGTTCGCCAATGAGGAGACGCATATGTTCGGAGAGCGCTTCAAGCTGAACGAGCAGACCATCCCCATCGTCGAAGAGATCGGCCGGCACATGCCCGGCGGCTTCTTTATCTACAAAGCTTCCCAGCCTGAGGAGCTGCTCTATGCCAACAAGGCGGTGTTCGATATCTTCGGCTGCGATGACTTGGATGACTTCAAGGAGCTCACCGGTTTCACATTCAGGGGCATGCTGCACCCCGACGACTACGAAGCCATAGAGGCTTCTGTCGAGCAGCAGGTTCGCGGCAGCGAAGACAACCTCGATTACGTCGAGTATCGCATCATCCGCAAAGACGGCGAGGTGCGCTGGGTCGACGACTACGGCCACTACACCGACACCGATGCCTACGGCGGCATTTACTATGTATTCATCAGCGACATCACGGAAAAACACCTACGAATCGAATCCACCAACACCCGCTTGCTGCAAAACGCTGAACGTTCGGAGCAGCAGAACAAGCTCATTACGGCTCTTGCCTCCGACTATCGCGGCGTGTACTACATCGAGCTCGATACCGATGATGGCGTGTGCTACCAAGAGCATACCGAGCTCGAGCATGGTTTCAGCGAAGGTGAGCATTTCTCTTTCCAGCGCGATATCGCAAACTACGGCCGCAACCATGTGACTGAGCAGTACCGTGACGAGTTCATGCAGTTCATCCAACCCGAGACCATCCGCGCGGGGCTTAAAACCGAGCGCGTCGTGTCGTACCGCTACCTGGTCAACCACAACGGCAAGGAATCGTTCGAGATGATCCGCTTTGCAGGCGTGCGTCATCCCGAGGATCGCGATGACGGCATCGTGCACGCGGTCGGCATGTGCTTCGCAGACGTCGACTCAGAGATGCGCCGCGATTTGGAGCATGCGCGCGCAATGGGGGAGGCGCTGGCTGCAGCCGAAGAGGCGAACAAGGCAAAAACGGCATTCCTGTCCAATATGAGCCACGATATCCGCACGCCCATGAATGCCATCATCGGCCTTGATAGCATCGCGTTGAACAACAAGGAACTCTCCGATGAAACGCGCGACCAGCTGCAGAAGATCGGCGCTTCGGCTCAGCATCTGCTCGGCATCATCAACGACATCCTGGACATGTCGCGCATCGAATCGGGCCGCATGTCCATCAGCAACGAGGAGTTCTCGTTTGCCAAGATGCTCGAGCAGGTGAACACCATCATAGGCGGACAGTGCCGCGATAAGAACATCGCGTACGAATGCCGCGTGGAGGGAGATGTCGGCGATTACTATATCGGCGATGACATGAAGTTGCGCCAGATCATGATCAACATCCGGGGCAATGCGGTGAAGTTCACGCCAGAGGGCGGCAAGGTGACGTACCTCATCAAGAGCCTTGCGCGGTTCGGCGGCAAATCGACCCTGCAGTTCAGCATGAGCGATACGGGCATCGGCATGAGCCCCGAGTTCCTTCCGCGGGTCTTCGACACATTCGCGCAAGAGGACTCGTCGACCACGAATAAGTACGGTTCGACAGGTTTGGGCATGCCCATCACGAAAAACCTGGTCGAGCTTATGAACGGCACGATTGAGGTTGAAAGCGAAAAAGGCGTGGGTACCACGTTCACCGTGACACTGACGCTTACCGAGTCCATTCACGAGTTGGCGGCCTACGAAGAGGGCGAGCTGCATCCTGACCAGATGTCCGTGCTCGTCATCGACGACGATCCGGTAGCCTGCGAGCATGCGCAGCTCGTGTTGGGGCAGGTCGGCATCCGCTGCGATGCGGCGCCCTCGGGCGAGAAGGGTCTCGAGATGGTGAAGATGCACGATGTGCGCCGCGAGCCCTACAACCTCCTGCTTGTCGATTGGAAGATGCCCGACATGGACGGCATCGAGACGACGCGCCAGATACGCGCCGCTGTGGGCTATGACACGCCCATCATCATCTTGACGTCGTATAACTGGGATGATGTTGCCGAGGAGGCCAAGGAAGCCGGCGTTGATACGTTCGTGGCAAAACCCCTGTTCGCAGGTAGCGTCATCGAAGAATTCCGCGATGCGTTCAAGCGCAAAGGCCAAGCGGCGCCGCGCAAGAAGGTTGACCTTTCGGGGCTGCGCATCCTGCTTGCCGAGGATGCGGCCATCAATGCCGAAATCATGATGATGGTGCTCTCCATGCGCGAAATGGAAGTAGATTTGGCTGAAAACGGCCAAAGAGCAGTTGAAAAATTCCAGTCAAGCGAGCCGGGGTACTATGCAGCCATCCTTATGGATATGCGTATGCCGGTCATGGACGGTTTGGAGGCCACGCGCCGCATCCGCGCAATGGATCATCCTGACGCGGTGGAAATTCCTATAATCGCATTGACCGCCAACGCGTTCGATGAGGACGTGCAGCGCAGTATGCAGGCAGGGCTGAACGCCCACCTGAGCAAACCCGTCGAACCCGATTCGTTGTTCGACACGCTCGAGAACCTGCTCGGCAGGCGCGCGCGATAGCGCCAAGGTGGATTACGGGAGGGCTGCATCATGACGATGAGCCGCGAGATTACGAGGAAGGCGCTTGCCTGGGGGCTCGCCTTCGTCTTTTGCGCCATTTCGACGCTTGCGCTGGCGTGGCCGGTTTCGGCGTCAGCCGCGCAAAACGAAACCGCGCAAGACGAAACGAAAACCGTGCGCGTTGGATACTACGAGAACGAGGTCTTCGAAGAGGGGGCCCAGGAGGGCGCTGTCAAAACAGGCTATGCGTACGAGTACTACCGTAAGCTTTCGGAATATACGGGTTGGGAATACGAATACGTGTACGGGAGTTTTGGCGATCTGTACCAGATGCTCCTCGATGGCGAGATCGACCTTCTGGCAGGCTTGGCCTGGAAAGAGGATCGTGCCAACCTGATAGGCTATCCCGACGCTGCCATGGGCAATGAATCATATACCTTGGTGAAGCACGCGACGGACGAGAGCGTCACAACAGAACCATCTACGTTGAACGGCAAGAAAATCGGCGTGCTCGACAGCGCAATAGCTGACGTTCTCAACAATTACCTCGAGGCCCATTCAATCGAGGCAGAGGTTGTAAAATTCGCCGATTACGACGACCTTTTCGCTGCGTTCGACTCCGGTGATCTGGACATCTTGGCTGCGGAAGGCGACGGTGCCTATGGGAGGAAGCAGGCCGAGGTGCTGCTTCCCTTCGGCGCTTCCGACTATTTCCTATGCACAGCCATAGCGCGTCCGGATTTGCTTGAGGAGCTGAACGAGGCGCAGGAGCTCATGGCT
Organism: uncultured Eggerthellaceae bacterium; assembly: GCA_964402005.1. Taxonomy (GTDB): domain Bacteria; phylum Actinomycetota; class Coriobacteriia; order Coriobacteriales; family Eggerthellaceae; genus CAYOBD01. The sequence continues at coordinate 4,470 of CAYOBD010000082.1, read as the reverse complement.
ATCGAGGAGCCGAATTACATCAGCTCGCTGCGCACGAAATATTATCCGAACAGCATTTCTGCGCGTGCTTTTTCCGCCGGCGAAAAGGAGTGGATCGATACTCACGATTCGCTGCACATCGGCTATTTGGAGAACTATCTTCCCTATAGCGATACGGATGCCGATGGACGGGTAACCGGCTTGGTGAAAGACATCGTTCCGCAGATCTTGGATAGCCTCGGGCTAACCGGGATCGAGGTGTCCTATAGCGGCTATCGCAACTACGATGACATGGTTGCAGATGTGGGATCCGGCGCTATAGATGCGGCTTTCCCCGTAGGCGGCGGATTGTACTATTCCGAGGAAAGCGGAATCTACCAATCGAGCGCAGTCGTCTCGGCTCTTACGGAGCTTGTCTTCAAAGGCGAATTCACCGACGAAACAACCGCGACGATTGCGGTCAACGAGAACAACCGCATGCAGTACTACTACGTGAAGGAACACTACCCGAACGCCCAGATTCTGCTCTATCCGTCAATCGAGGATTGCCTTCGTGCGGTGATGTCGGGAGAAGCGGGCTGCACGACGCTCAACGGTCTGCGGGCTAACGACATTCTGAAGAACGGTGAGTACAGGGGCTTGTCACTGCGCCAGACAAGCAGCAACGACGATAGGTGCTTCGGTGTCGATATCGGCAACATGGGGCTTTTGAAGCTGCTGAATCGCGGCATCAATGTCATAGGCAGCGACTATTCTCAGAACCTGGCATACCGTTACACGGCGGGACTGTACTCCTACACGCTGCTCGATGTCATCCAGGACAACGCCGGGATTTTCGCTGCGATCATCGCTGCGATCGTCGCGCTTGTAATCGCGTTCCTTGTGCGCGAGGCGAGGCGCAAAAGCAAGGAGGTTGCCCGAAAGGAATCGGCGCGTCAGGAGCTCGAGGCAGCCAATCGCGAACTCGCGGAAAGCGAGCAGGCGTTGGCCCGCGCACTCGTCGAAGCGGAGCAGGCCAGCCGGGCAAAGACCACGTTCCTGAACAATATGTCGCACGACATTCGCACGCCGATGAACGCCATCGTGGGCTTCACCACGCTGGCAGAATCCCATCTAGACGATCAAGAGCTGGTGAGGAGCTATCTTGGCAAGATCGCCGTTTCGAGCCAGCATCTTCTCGCGCTCATCAACGATGTGCTTGATATGAGCCGCATAGAAAGCGGCAAGATGACTCTTGAAGAAACCGGCGTCAACCTAGTGGGCATCATCCAGGATCTGAGGACCATCGTCCAGCCCGACGCAGACAAAAAGCACCTCGATTTGACCGTCGATACGCAGGGCGTCGTGCACGAGGATGTTGTCACCGACAAGCTGCGTCTGAATCAGGTCCTGCTCAACATCCTGAGCAACGCAATCAAATTTACGCCTGAGGGTGGCGCCATCAGCTTCCAGGTTCTTGAGAAGCCTGCGACGGAGGCTGGCGTTGCAAAATTCGAATTCCGCATCAAGGACAACGGCATCGGGATGAGCGAGGAGTTCCAAAAGACGATATTCGATGCCTTCACGCGCGAGAGAAGCACCACCGTCAGCGGAATCCAGGGGACTGGCCTGGGAATGGCGATTACCAAGAGCATCGTCGATATGATGGGCGGTACGATCTCGGTAAGCTCCAAGGAGGGCGAGGGCAGCGAATTCGTCGTCGACTTGCCGTGCAAGATCAGCGAGAAACCCGTGGAAACCGCACGCAGCACAACGAAGCGCGACTTCACGGGAAAGCGGGCTCTTCTTGTCGAAGACAACGAAATGAATCAGACGATTGCCGAGATGATCCTACGGGAAAGCGGCTTTGACGTTGCGATAGCAGCGGATGGCGTCGAGGCGGTCGAAATGGTTGAGGCGTCGCCTGCGGCATATTACGACGTTGTTCTTATGGACGTGCAGATGCCGCGCATGGATGGCTACGAAGCCACGAGCCGGATCCGAGCGCTCGAGGATCCAGGGAAGGCAAGCGTCCCCATCGTTGCCGTCACCGCAAACGCCTTCGAGGAGGACGCGAACAAAGCATTGTCGGTCGGCATGAACGGGCATCTGGCAAAGCCCTACGATATATCGGCGATTATGGAGACGCTGGACAGGCTGATTCCATGATATGACCGATGCCTCGGGCAGGGCTGCTTGCCTCAGCGTCGGCTGCCCGTGCTATCATGAAGCGAGCGTATGGACAATACGGGATATGGGGGCTCTATGGAGCGAAAAGGCACTGTAGCGATGGCAGGAGCGAAGCGCACGGTTCTGGTCGTGGAGGACAACGAGCTCAATCGCGAGATGCTCTGCAATATCCTTGAATCAGACTACGACGTGGTTCAGGCAGTTGATGGCCTAGACGGTCTTATGCAGCTGGGCTTGCACTTCCAGAAGCTGTCGCTGATCTTATTGGATGTCTATATGCCGGGCTGCGACGGATTCGAGTTCCTGCGTCGTAAGCAATCCGATGAGCGCCTCGACACGATCCCCGTAATCGTGACCACGGCTAGCGACGAGCCTGAAGACGAGATACGTTGCCTCGAGCTGGGCGCCAACGACTTTGTGCGCAAGCCGTACAACCCCGCAATCATCCTCAACCGCATGGGCAATTTGATCCGCCTGCGCGAGTCTGCCTCGATGGTTAACAGCCTGACCTGGGATACAAGCACTGGTTTGTACAGCAAAGAGTTCTTCTACCACGCTGTGGAGGAAGCGCTTACGGCTTATCCCGACGCGCAGTACGACATCGTGTGCAGCGACATCGAGAACTACCCGTCGCTCGTCGATCGTTATGGCGACAAGAACTGCGAGCTTATGCTGCGTAATTTGGCGGACAACATCGTCGCCACCCTGCCCGGCTACGTTGCCGGTGGCCGCATTGGCGAAAGCGAGTTCGCTTTCCTGACCGGGCATCAACTGGCGGGCCAGCCAGAGCAGCTGCGCTCGGTGGCCGACAATTTGCCGTATTCCAACGTCAACGTCAAATTCGGCGTTGTCACGCGCGTCGACCATGCGATGGCGGCGCCTACGATCTGCAACCGCGCGCTGAGTGCGCTCACTTCGGTTAAAGGCCGCCACGGCATCGAGATCGCGCAGTTCGATGACGAGATGCATCAGCGCCAGCTGATGGAGCAGACCATTTACGACAGCATGCAAACAGCTCTGGATGAACTGCAGTTCTCGGTGTACTTCCAGCCTAAGCATGATGTGCATGCCGATCGCGTCGGTGGCGCCGAAGCGCTGATCCGCTGGATTCATCCTGAGCTCGGTTTTATCAGCCCCGGTCTGTTCATCCCCATCTTCGAGCGCAACGGCTTCATCACGAAGCTCGACTTGTTCGTATGGGAGGAAATCTGCAAGGAGATCAAGCTCTGCCAGGAAAGGCAACTGCCTATCGTGCCCATCTCGGTGAATACGTCGCGTCTTGATTTCGACTTGCCCGATCTGTCCGAGCGGCTCACGGAAATTGCGGATCGATACGACGTCGACCGCGCCTTGCTCCATATTGAGTTGACTGAGACCGCATACTCAGACAATCCCGAAGTGGTCGTCCAAACGCTCAGCGACCTTAAGCAGCGTGGATTCCTTGTTGAGCTGGACGACTTCGGTGCTGGCTATTCATCGCTCGTGTCGCTGAACACGTTGCCTCTCGATGTGATGAAGCTGGATATGAGCGTGATACGCCAGGCGGTCGCGCTCAACGATTTCCGTATCGTGGAATCCACGATCAAGCTTGCGCAGATGCTGGATTTGAAGACCGTGGTCGAAGGCGTGGAAACAGCCGAGGAGGCAGAGCGCGTCATCGATATCGGCTGCGACATGATTCAGGGCTACTACTATTCCAGGCCGCTCGACCGTGGCGCCTTCGAGGCATACCTGGAAGGTTAGGGAATCGGTCGGCCCTCGGCCCACAACCAGCGGATGAGAAAGGCTCCCGTTGTTGGGAGCCTTCTTGTAATCAGTGGTGGTCAGGGGGGGACTTGAACCCTCGGCACGCGGATTTTCAGTCCGCTGCTCTACCAACTGAGCTACCTGACCATATGTTGTGCGCTGCATCAGCGCGAGTAGGTATTCTACCGATACCGTTTATGCGGGTCAACCCCACTTCACGCAACCTCCGAAAGTTCAGGCCTCCGACGGTGCGACAGCGCAGTGGCGCAAGACGATGCGACGACGGTGCGACGGTGTGACAACGCAGTGGCGTAAGATGGCGCGACAACGCAGTGGTGTAAACTACAGGAGTTCGATTGCCGAACTGCGAATAGAAAGGACATCCCATGATTATCACAACAGCTGATATCCTCGTTGGCCAGCAGGTGCAGATCCTTGGCCTCGTGCGTGGCAACATCGTTACCTCCAAGCACATCGGCCGCGACATCATGGCGGGCTTCAAGAATCTTGCTGGTGGCGAGGACGGACCGCGGGGAAGCGTGCGGGCGGCTCATCGGCTTAACCCTGAAAGAGTCC
>CAYOBD010000081.1:0-9218 GCA_964402005.1 uncultured Eggerthellaceae bacterium | reverse complement strand
AGCGCGCCGGTCAAAGATGACCGACGCGCTCCCGAATTGATCATCGCGGCTTTTCCGCTGAGCAGAATCTTCTATGCCACCAGGAAGAACTTCACCAAGAAGATGATTGCCAGGATGTATGTGAGGGCGTATTTCTTATTAGCCTTGCCCGTGCAGATGTTGATTGCGCTGAAGGAGATCAAACCAAGACCGATGGCGTGGCCGATGGAGCTGGAAATCGGCATGGCGATGAGCATCAGGCCCACAGGCACGGACTCTTCGAAGTTCTCCAGATCGATGTTCTTCAGGCCGGCGAGCATGATAACGCCGACGTAAATGAGCGCGGATGACGTGGCCGCCGGCGGAATGATGGCTGCGATCGGCGCGATGAACATGCACAGCAAGAACACGATGCCGCACGTAAGGGCTGTCAAGCCCGTGCGGCCGCCAGCCTCGACGCCGGATGCGGACTCAACGAACGTGGTGACGGTGGATGTTCCGGTGCAGGAGCCTACGACGGTTCCAACAGAGTCGGAAAGCAGTGCCTGCTTCATCTGCGGCATCTTGCCCTCGTCGTCAAGCATGCCGGCACGCTGCGCAGTGCCCACGAGCGTACCGATGGTATCGAACATGTCGATCATGCAGAAGGTAATGATCAAAGTGATTACGGTGAACCAACCGAGTTCCATGAATCCGGCGAAGTTGAATTTGAACAACGTCAAATTCACCATGTCGCTAAGCGGCGGCACCCAGTTCGCTTCCAGAAGCGGAGCGAGGGGATTGCCGCCCAAGAACAGGGCATCGCCTGCGAAGTAGATGGCCGAGGCGACCAACATGCCGACGATGACAGCACCTTTGTAACCTTTATGCGCGAGCAGGACGATGAAGAACAAGCCGACGAACATCGTGACTACGTTCAAAACCATGCCGGGATAGGCATCGGTCATCGTGGCGGCGGCATTTGTGGCGGTAAGCGAACCGAAGAAATCGCGCATCACGTAGAATGCCTTGCCTTGCGAGTCGTAGACGCCGGCGTTGCTGCCGACGCCGATGTTGAGCAGCTTCAGGCCGATCGCGGGCGCGATGCCCATGCGCACGCCTTTCGGGATGGCATCTACTATCTTCTCGCGTATGTTGCATAGCGTTAGTACGACGAAGACGATGCCCTCAGCCAGAATGATGATGAGCGCTGCTTGGAACGACGCTACATACGTGGCGCCTGTTAATGTCATGATTTGGACGACCACCACCGAAAAGAAGCTGTTCAAACCCATGCCCGGTGCCAAACAGAACGGCTTGTTGGCTAGGAAGGCCATGCAGATCATGGCGATGCCCGAAGCCAGGCACGTGGCCATGAACACGGCGTTCCACAGGTCGTCTCCGCCGGCTCGCCAGCCGGTCAGGATGTTCGGGTTCAAGGCGATGATGTAGGCCATCGTCATGAACGTGGTGAGACCGGCAATTATCTCGGTTCTCACCGATGTGCCGTTCTCTTTCAACTTGAATAGTTTTTCCACGGCTCCCCTTCCTTTAAAACGTCCCCAATAAAACGGTCCCCTTGATAAAACCGACGCAGAAAATGCTACCACTATCGAACGGAGTGTGGCGCTTCTTCGAGCGTTTTTGTCGCGGGTTGTCGACTAGGATTTGGGTGTGCGGTGCGCGGCGATTGCGAGGGGCTGCGTGGCGTATAATGCATGCGTTATTAGCTGCCAAGAGAAGGAGCGATCATGCCCGCTTTCGATTTCGATTCCCTGATAGCAAAAATCCCGAATTATCCGAAGCCCGGTGTTGTGTTCAGGGACATTACGACGCTGTTGAAGGACCCGAAAGGGTTTGAGGCCGTCGTCGATGGAATCGCGGAGCATTTCGCCGACGCTGGCGTGACGAAGGTCTTCGGCGCCGAGGCACGCGGCTTCCTGATCGGCGCCCCGGTGGCATACAAAATGGGCGCGGGTTTTGTGCCGGCACGCAAACCGGGTAAGCTACCGCGTCTCACACGGCAGCAGGAATATGACTTGGAATACGGCACCGATACGATCGAGGTGCATGATGACGCCTTTACGGCCGACGATGTCGTGCTGATTGTGGACGACCTGGTTGCAACGGGCGGTACGGCGGTCGCGCAAGTGAAGCTTGTAGAATCGTTCGGTGCGAAGCTCGTAGGCTTGGCATTCCTGATGGAGCTGATCGACCTCGAGCCGCGCAAGCTGATCGCCGAGGCAACGGACGTCGAGGTCTTCTCCCTCGTGCAGGTTCACGAACCTAAGCCCGAATAGCGAAAAAGCCTGCAGGGAATAAGTCGAAGGGGGCAGCCCCCGGCAACTTGATTGAGAGAGGACGCATCGTGCCGCGCCACAACGTATTGCTCCTGTTTTCCAAGGTGCCTGAAGCGGGCAAGGTGAAAACGCGCCTGAGCACGCTTAAGGATGGTGTGTTCACGCCCGAGGTGGCAAGCGCGCTGTATCACTGCATGTTGTTCGACGTGGTTGAGATTATGTGCGCAGCGCTGGCGGATTTGGAGGCGGTGGGCGACGGAGAAGACGTTTACGAGCTGGTCGTCTCCACCACGCCGCCCAAGAATATTCCGGTGATGCGCAAGCTGTTCGAAGACGCAGGGGAGTGGCCGCGCCCGATCACCTACATAGCCGACGAGGGCGACAGCTTCGATGCGCATTACAACCATGCGTTCGTTCAATGCTGGGAGCGCGGTGCCGATTGCATTCTGTCGATGGGTGCGGATATGCCTGCGCTCACGAAAGCCGATATCATCCTCGGATTTGAGAAGCTGCATACCTTGGACGGCGTTCCCGGCGGCGGAATCGTGCTCGCGCCCGATCAGGAGATGGGTGTATCCACGATAGGATGGACGCGTGAGACGGATTTCGATCATTGCGGCGTGTTCTACAACCGCAGCGGCTTGACGGTCCTGCCGGCATATATCGAGAAGGCGCGCGAGAAGAATCTGCCGATGAAATGGCTTCCGCCGATTCCCGATGTCGATACGATGCTCGATTTGTACCACGCCATCACCGAGGTCGAGGCACTCAATTACTGCGCGCAGCACGACGACATCTGTCCCCCTTGGCGAACCGCGCAGGCTTTGAAGGAGATGGGTTGGGACAAGGTGATCGTTCCGCCGAACGACCTGTTCGATCCCCGTGACGAGATCGACAGATAGTTGCGGCTACGACGTAGTTATACGGTTGAAGATTCAAAGCTGAAGAGCATACGGCTGAAGACCTAAGGCCGAAGAACACACGCCCGAAACTATGCGGTCGAAAAGCGCATCCCTTGCGACCGCAGTGCGTCCCATCAGGGGCGCCGAGCGAACTCCCAGAGTGCGACCGCCGTGCTGGCGGCGACGTTCAGGCTGTCCACGCCGTGCTCCATCGGGATGCGCACAGCGACGTCGCACGCTGCAATGGTCGCGGGAGCCAAGCCGTCGCCTTCGGTGCCGAACACGAGCGCGATACGGTTGTGTTCGTGCAGGTGAGAATCGTCAAGCGGTAGGGCATCGTCGCGCAGGGCGAGGGCGTATACGGCGAATCCGGCATCGTGCAGAAGCGGGATTCCTGCGGCCGCCCAATCGTGCGGGTCATCGCCGATGCGGGCCCAGGGGACCTGGAACACGGTTCCCATGCTCACGCGGATGGCGCGACGATAGAGCGGGTCGTAGCAGGCGGGCGTTACCAACACGGCATCGGCCCCTAACGCCGCGGCGCTGCGGAAAGCCGCTCCAACGTTCGTGTGGTTGCGGATGTCTTCCAAGACGACAACCAAGTGTGCGTCTCTGATGACATCGTCGGCCGTGCGCTCGGGCGGGCGGCGGAATGCAGCCAGAGTGCCGCGTGTCACCTCGAAGCCGGTCAGTTTCTGCAGCTCATCTGCGGGCGCGACGAACACAGGTGCGTTGTCGTTTGCGGCAGCGACACGTTCGAGCAGGCCGTTTGCGCGTGCGTCCTCCAGCAGTTTGTCGGTTACAAGCAGCGAAAGCGGCAGCTGCCCGCTGTCGAGCGCCCGACCTATCACCTCGGAAGACTCTGCGATGAATACGCCCCGTTCGGGTTCCAGTCGGCTGCGCAATTGCAGATCGGTCAGACGCGCGTACACGTCTAGCCGTTCGTCTTCGAATGTATCGATGCGGATGATTTCCATGCCCGTATTGTAAGGGCTTTATGCTGAGCTGCCATTTGTGTTCATCGGAAATGCAAGCTCGATGGGGATGCCGGGAATCGCTGGTTGCCTGAGCTGTCGGCATGGTCCATCACCGAAGCCGCTAAGGTATACTTGCGCTCGTTGATTGGAAACGGCGGCGCTCTGCCGCCAAGATCGAAAAGGGGCGCCATGTCCGAACATCCTGCTTTCGATGCGCTGGTCGATACCATTGAGGCGCTGCGTGCGCCCGACGGGTGCCCGTGGGATCGTTCTCAGACGCATACGACCATTGCGCATAACATGCTGGAAGAAGCTTACGAAGCCGTCGATGCCATCGAGCAGAATGACGTGGCGCATCTGCGCGAGGAACTGGGCGATGTGCTGATGCAAGTGGTGCTGCATGCTCAGATTGCGGCTGATACGAGCGAGTTCACGATCGATGACGTGTGCGCAGACATAAATGCCAAGTTGATTCGCCGCCATCCTCATGTGTTCGGAGAGCAGCACGCCGAGAATGCCAACGAAGTTCTGGACATCTGGGAGCAGGTCAAGCTGGCAGAAAAGGAAGCCGCCGACGAACATGCGGTCGCGGCGGGCGAGCGCCCTGCCGGCTTGCTCGACGGCGTGCCGAGTGGTTTTCCCGCCCTCATGCAAGCACAGAAGATTTCGCGAAAGGCGGCAGCAGCCGGGTTCGAATGGGACACCATCGACGATATCTGGGCTAAGGTCGATGAGGAGCGTGCAGAGCTGCAAGCAGCCTACGAGGCGGCGCCGAAATCCGCCAACGGCAAACTGTTATCGCCAGCGCGCGCAGATGACGTGCTGATTTCGCTCGACCCGCGCGTCGAAGCCGCCGAGTTGGAGCTCGGCGATGTGCTGTTCTGCCTGGTCAACGTCGCACGGCGTATGGGAATCGATTCCGAAGCTGCCCTGCGTGCCGCCTGTGTGAAATTCCGTCATCGCTGGGCGCATGTCGAGCAAGCTGCGCGCGATCAGGGTTGTGCCGTGGAAGACCTCCCGATGGATCGCATGGAGGAGCTGTGGCAGGAAGCCAAGCGGTTCGATTGCTGATTGCGGCAGCCCTGTTCCCCGGGGTCTGCTCCGAGGGTGACAAATCGCTTACCGCATCGTTTTTCTCTGCTTTACTGGGATATACTTTCCGCTGCAAGGGACGATAGGAGGGGAGATGGTCGCAGAAAACGGGGAACCGCAACTGTTCGGGCCCACGGCGCAGGCGGCGTGGACGCTCACGAGCAGCAGCGAGAACGTCCGTGAAAACAAGGATGAGACCATACGGCACATCGATGCCGATGCTCTCGATAACTACAAGGAATTCACGAAGAGCCTCCAGTTCGTGCTCCAGCGTTACGAAGCAGCCATGCGCGAAATGGTCGTGCGCTTCGATATTCTGGACAAGGACCTGTCGCTGCGACGGAACCGCAATCCCATCCACCATTTCGAATCACGCATCAAAACGCCGGCGAGCATCTACGAGAAACTGCTGCGCTATGGCAAGGAACCTTCCATCGAGAACCTGGAAGAGTACCTGATGGACGTTGCTGGTGTGCGCGTCATCGTGTCGTATCTGAATGATGTCTACAGCTTGATGGATCTGCTGCGTCGGCAAGACGATTTGGAAATCGTCCGCATCAAGGACTACATCGCCAACCCCAAGCCTAACGGCTACCGAAGCCTGCATGCCATCGTGCGCATTCCCGTGTATTTCCTGGACAGCAAGCAGATGGTGCCGGTCGAGGTCCAGATCCGCACAATTGCCATGAACTACTGGGCCTCGCTTGAGCACGACCTGAAGTACAAAGCCATCGCCGAGATGAAAGATGTCGACGTGGTTGACGAGCTGAAGGATTGCAGTCGCATTTTGGAAGACGTGGAGCATCGCATGCAGATACTCGCGGATGTACTGGATTCCTCTAAGCCAGCGACTTCGTAAAGACGCGGTCTGCGCGGGATTAATCGGTAGTCCGGTGAGCCAATTACCCCTGGGGTGATCGACTCGTCGGATGGACAGCCCATCCCCATTCGGTTTCCCAAATCAACTATGTTGCAGATGTATTTATCTGACCTGCACTGTCGCATTATCTTGCGAATTGCGGTATGGTAAGCCGACGCGCTGTATAGCGCGGGAGAGAGAAAATAGAGGAAGGGAACAAAATGAAGATGAACAAGAAGATCCTTGCCCTTGTGGCGGCCGGTGCGCTCACCGCCGCTGTGGGTCTGTTCGGCTGCGGCTCCGGTGGTAGCCAGCCGGCCGCTGAAGGCTCTGGTGACACGTCGGAGACTTCGGCTGCTCCTGTGATGACCGACGCAGGCTACAAGCTGGTCAAACCCGGCACGCTGACGGTGTACACGAACGCCGAGTTCGAGCCGTTCGAGTATCTCGATGGTGATGAGATCGTCGGCTTCGACGTTGATTTGGCCAACGCCATCGGCGAGAAGCTCGGTCTGCAGGTCGAGATTCTGAATCGCAACTTCGACACCATTATTCCTGCAGTTGCGGGCGGCAAGGGCTGCGACGTGGGCATCGCGGGCATCTCCTCCGACGATCCCGAGCGCATGAAGATGGTTGATTTCTCCGATGCGTACTACACCGATGACCAGGCCATCGCCGTTATGAAGGGTGGCACCGTTACATCCGAGAACGTTGATTCCGAGCTGAATAAGGAGGGCGTGCGCATCGCCGTCCAGTCCGGCACCACCGGCGAGACCCACATCGAGGAGTATTTCCCGAATGCCGAGGCCGTCGCCTATACGATGACGACGGAGTGCTTCGCCGCCATGCAGGCCGGTCAGGTAGATGCTGTTTGCACGAACTTGGCTGTTGTTGAGAGCAATGTCGAGGGCACCTACAGCGATGCCGAAATCGTCAAGACAGTGGCCACTGGCGAGAATTACGCCATTGCCATCTCGAAGGACAACCCGGCTCTGACCGCCGCCATCAACGAAGCTCTTGCCGAGCTGAAGGCTGATGGAACGATTGAGCAGCTGCTCGCGAAGTACGAGCTGTAAGACAAAAACACAGCCACCTGACGTAAAAGGGTATAATGAAGCCCCCTGCATAGAGGGGGCTTCATTTTTTACGGGGATTGTCGAAAGAACAGGGAAACGCCGTTATGGGCACACGCGAATGCATCCAGAAAATCGCAAAGTCGGCATTGCTCTGCATCATCGCTTCAGTAGTAGCCGTTTGCTGTTTGGTTCCCCACAATGTTGCATGGGCTTTGGACGTCGCATCGTGCACGGCTATGCCGAATGCCGAAAAGGGATCCGAGGTTTTCGGAGGCAAGGAGACTCGTATCACCTGGGAGGCGCAGGCCGCCGCTGATGAGAAGATTTCGGCACTGTCACTCGAGCTGCCCGCTGGCACGACGTGCGGGCTGGCGAATGAGGGACCGAGCGCTTCTACGTACCGCCTGACGGTGTTGACGGGTGACGACTTTATGACGCGCAACAGCGTGGATGCAGACGTGTCGTATGTTGACGGCATGATCGTTGTCGCGTTCACCGAACCGCTTGATTTCGATGGGGCGTACCGTATCCGCGTGGAGCTTTATGGCGTGTTCTTCCCGTCCGAGGGCGGAGAGGTCCAAATCGGGGGAACGTATACGTTGGCCGACGGGAAGCAGCTCCCCCTGCCTGACAGTCCGGCAATCATCATTCAGAGCATGTCTGCCGTAAGGGAATTCGCGGATTGGCTGAATAGCCAGGAATGGGTTAAAGCATGGGATTCTGTTCCCTTCTTCAACCTTTTCCTGAACCCTGCTGTTGCGGTAATCAGCCTGCCTGTTATCTTCAAGGGCTTTTTGATTGCGCTCGCTGTGGTTGCTGTGGCGTTTCCGCTTGCTATTCCGATCGGCCTCATGTTTGCGCTTATGCGCATGTCGCGTTTCCGTATTCTGCGGGGCATCGGCTCCCTCTACGTGAACGTCGTGCGCGGAACGCCGGTATTCCTGCAGTTGTACATCGCATTTTTGGGATTGCCGTTGGCTGGAATCGAAATTCCCCCATATATTCTGGCCGTTATCGCGCTTGCGCTGAATTCGGCGGCATACATGTGCGAAATCCTCCGTGCGGGTATCCAATCCATTCCGAAGGGGCAATTCGAGGCGTCGCGCTCGCTTGGCATGAACGGCGCTCAGACCATGATGTTCGTGATCCTTCCGCAGACGGTTCGTCGTGTGTTGCCGACCATGACCAACGAGTTCATCCTTCTGTATAAGGACACCTCGCTGCTTGCGGGCGTCGGCTTCATGGAGATCATCATGTACTCGCGCTCGATTGTGGCGTCGACCGGATCGATCACGCCGTACATCATTGCAGCGCTGTTCTATCTGGTCATCACCATTCCGTTGGCAAGCTTCGTCGGCAAGCTGGAGAAGCGTATGGCGGGCAATGACGGCGGAGCGGCGGCTAGCGAGGAGAAGAAGAGAAGGAAAGAAAAGAAGCGCGCCATACGCCAGGCGAAACGTGAGTTGAACCCTGGCATCGTGGAAGCGAAACTGAAGTCGGCTCCCCACAGTCCCACCGGTGCAGGCACCGATCCGAATGACATCTCGATATCGCCCGAACGTTTTTCGAGCATGTAGGTTAAGCTTCGCCTGCCCCCGTTGTCACCGCCCCTGTTTATAGCGACTTGGCAACAGGTGGCGCATGGGAGGTTTGCTTAGGTATACTAAGCGCCGTGCTCCAGCTAAAGAACATATGCAAATCCTACACGACGGGCGGCTTTACGCAGAAGGCGCTTGACGATGTATCGATAAGCTTTCGCGACAACGAATTCGTCGCGATTCTGGGCCCGTCCGGATCGGGTAAGACCACGTTGCTCAACATCGTGGGCGGCCTAGATCATTACGATTCGGGCGATTTGGTCATTGAGGGCGTATCCACCGAGCAGTACCGCGATCGCGACTGGGACACCTATCGCAACAATCGCAACGGCTTCGTGTTCCAAAGCTATAACCTGATTCCGCATCAGACCCTGCTGGCCAACGTGGAGCTCGCGCTCACGTTGTCGGGCGTGGGGCGCGAAGAGCGGCGCCGCCGTGCGCGGGAGGCGCTCGAGC
>CAYOBD010000080.1:0-9245 GCA_964402005.1 uncultured Eggerthellaceae bacterium | reverse complement strand
AACTGCCTCACGAAACTGAAGCGTTACGAGGATGCCATCGAAGCCTACGCCCAGGCTGCAGCGGATTCCGCGTATGACGCCTGCGGTACGGTGAATGCAAATATGGGCATGGCATATGCGGCTCTGCACGATTGGGATGGTGCCGTTAAGCACTTCGAAATCGCCGTGTCCGACCGCACGTATCCGACGCACTACAAGGCATACATGGGTATGGGCAACGCGCTGTTGAAGCAGGGCAAATCCGCCGAGGCGGGTGTGGCGTTCCGCGAGGCGGCTTTGGATGAGGCCAATCCCGACCCCACAAAGGCGCTGCTCAACTTGGGCGTGTGCTTCATGGCTCTGGACCGTCCGGCTGATGCCGTGGCCTCATATGAGAGCGCGCTGCAATTTGACATGAAGCCCGACCTGCGCAACAAGCTGTATGCCAGCCTTGGTCAGGCGTATACGGCTACGGGACGCATGGAGGACGCGGTCAATGCCTTCGAGACCGCTCTTGCCGATCGCACCTATTTCCTTTCGGATTCGGCAACTATCGATTACCAGCGTGCAATCGCTGCGGTATCGCAGGGTAATGCAGAAAGTACGGCGTCTCTGCCGGGAGTCGGCGATATGTCGGGCTTCGATGTGGCGTCGGATGGCGACTCGCTCCAGAGCCCGAGCGCATCGACGGGGATTCAGCCGATCGACGAGGAAGCCGCCCAGGCGAGCGGGTACTACTTCGCAGATGAGTTCGAAGAGGATGCCGATCCCTCCAAGGCCCAAGAGCGCTTCTTCAATGCCACTGACGAGGAACTTGAGCAGTGGTCGCGTGGCGTTGTTAAGCTGGAGCGCAAGCGCAAGAGCGTGGGTCTGAAGGTGTTCATCGCCATCCTGATCATCATTTTGCTGCTTGTGTTGGCTGCCGGTGCGCTGTACATTCTCGGCTTCGGCTTCCCGCAGCAGCAGGATGGCGTCGTATCCGACCTGTTCGCCAATCCGTCGAACACCGAGCTGTATACCGACGGCGTTGACGACCGTGAGCGTGAGTCGATTGTGGATATTATCCCTGCAGGCTCGACGGTTGCCATCGACGGCATGAACAAGAGCATGAAGGAATCGACCGTCTATGCAACGGCGACGTTCCCCAAGGGCGGTCAGGCTACCTACAAGATCGTGCTCAAGCGTGGGCCGAATTTCGTGAGCTGGAAGGTCGATGATGTCTCGCTGTACTTCGCGAGCACCGATAAGAATGCGGTGAGCTCAGGTTCGAATACGGGCGGGGCGGACACGAGCGCAGGAGTGACGGCACCGGCTGCCGGTGCGTCTGCTGACACATCCGCTGACACATCTGCCGCGGCGACCGAGGGCAAAGCGGCATAGCCTACAGGGTTATCGGACGGCCGGCCGTATGTGCCGGCCGTTCTTTTTGGCGTGGGCCGTTACGGCGGCCGGTATTCAAAGGGAAAGGGAAATCATGGCTATTGAGAAGACGTATACGATGATCAAACCCGACGGTGTACGTAACCGCCACATCGGCGAGATCGTGAATCGTTTCGAGCGCGCGGGGCTTACCATCGAGCGCATGGAGCTCGGCAATGTGACGCCCGAACAGGCGAAGGCGAATTACGCCGAGCATGAGGGCAAGCCGTTCTACGAAGGGCTCATCAGTTACATCCTGTCCGGCCCCGTGGTGAAGATGGTCGTTTCCGGTGAAGGCGCTGTGGCCAAGGTACGCTCCCTCATGGGTGCTACCAATCCTGCCGATGCGGCTCCTGGTACGATTCGCGGCGATTTCGGACTAGTGATGGATGAGAACGTAATCCACGGCAGCGATTCTCCGACGTCTGCAGAACGCGAAATCGCCATTTTCTTCGCAGAATAGCAATTTGCGACGGGACGAACGGGCGCGGTCCAGTCGCTCAGACAGTCCTGCTTTGGCGAAAGCGCCACTGGCGCTTTCGCGTCGTGCGGAACTCGCTTTGTGGACCGTACCCGTTCGTCCCTGCGATGCTATATTTTGTTTAGAGCTTCACAGCTATGTGGAGCTGCAGCTGAGCTGCCTTGGATTGACGTTAGGAGCGCTATTTCTGCTTGGAGGCTGATATGGTTTCGAGGCCGCATATTCCGTTGGATGAGCTGCGCAAGCAGGTTGAGGCGTGCCATGCGTGCACGCTTGCCCAGGGGCGTACGCAAATCGTATTCGGAGACGGCAATCCCGATGCGCGCGTGCTGTTCATAGGCGAGGCGCCGGGTAAGAACGAGGATCTGCAGGGCATACCGTTCGTGGGTGCCGCCGGCCAGTCTCTCAACCGCCTGCTCAGCATCGCGGGCCTTGAGCGCGAGGATGTATTCATCGCCAATGTTTTGAAGTGCCGCCCGCCGGGAAACCGCGATCCGCGCCCAGAAGAGATCGAGGTCTGTACGCCGTTTCTGCGCGAGCAGACGCGCACGATCAACCCTGAGTTCATCGTGACGTTGGGCAACTTCGCCACGAAGTTCGTCCTTAAGACCGAAGTGGGCATCACGCGCCTGCACGGTAAGTTGCAGCAGGCTGGGCGCTTCAAGGTGTTTCCGATTTACCATCCCGCGGCTGCCATCTACGATCGAACCAAGATGGAGGCCTTGGAAAACGATTTTGCTACCTTGGGCAGACTGCTTCAGGAGTGATGAGGCTCAGGCGATATGGCGGTGGGGTAGGGTCCCATTGCCACATCGAATAGGAGGAACAATGCAGGAATTCGATCCAATGCAGGAATTCGACCCGGTTGCTTACATCAATACGCCGCGATGGCTGGAGTCGCGCTATGGGCTCGAGCGCATCACGGAGCTTCTGAACCGTATGGGACGCCCGCAAGATAAGCTGCGGTTCGTGCATGTAGCCGGCACGAACGGGAAAGGCTCGACATGCGTCTATGCCGCTTCCGTCCTGCAGCATGCCGGCTATCGCACGGGTCTGTTCACTAGCCCCTACATCATTCGGTTCGAGGAGCGCATCCAGGTGGACGGCCAGGTAATCGAACTTGACGATCTGCGCGATGTCACGCTGTTCGTGCGCGACCACGCAGAGGCGATGGAAAGAGAATACGGCGAGCATCCGACCGAGTTCGAGCTTATGACAGCCGTGGCATTCGAGCATTTCGCACGTAGCGGCTGCGAAATCGTCGTCTGCGAAGTGGGGATGGGCGGCTTGCTCGATTCCACCAACGTGATCGAATCGCCCGATGTATGCGCGCTTGTGCGCATTGGGCTTGACCACACCGAGTATCTGGGCAGCACGCTCGCCGAGATTGCGGAGACGAAAGCCGGCATCATCAAGCCGGGCGCTACTGTGGTTATGTATCCGCAGGACGACCCATCGGCCGAAGATGCTATCAGGGCGAAAGCCGCTTCATGCGGATGCGCGGTTGTGAAGCCCGATTTCGCCAAGCTCGAGATCGGCGGTGTCGGCCAAGATGGCATGCGCAGCTTCTCCTACGATGGGGCTGCATACAAAACGCGGCTTTTGGGCAGCTATCAGCCGCTGAACGCCGCTATGGCCATCGAGATCGTGCGCGCCCTTCGCGAACACGGTTGGGAGATATCGGACAACGATATCGTGCAGGGCATACGCAACACTGCATGGCCTGGCCGCTTCGAAGTGGTGCAAGCAGGCGAGGGGTGCGCGGCCGTCGTATTCGACGGTGGGCACAACCCCCAGGGTGCCGAGGTGCTGGCCGCTTCGCTTGCCGATGTGTTCCCCGATAAGCGCATCGTGTTCTTGATGAGCGTCCTTGCCGACAAAGACTATCCTGCCATGGTCCGCGCTGTGGCTCCGCTTGGCGCAGCGTGGGTGTGCATCGACTCGCCCCATGCCGGCCGTGCCCTGGACGGTGCAAGCTTGGCTGAGACCGTGCGTCGCGAAACCCAGGAGATGGGCCTTTCCCCGCAGGTTGAAATCGGAGAAAGCTTCAAGGACGGCCTTGCGCATGCCAAGGAGCTTGCAGGCCCCGATGGCGTGGTGTGCGCTTGGGGCAGTCTGTACTCGCTCTCCGAGCTGAAGGATGCTCTTATTTAGAACTCTGGCGGATGCATCTTGCGCGTTAACTTTCCCGACAGAAGCCGAATGGTTTGCTAGGATACAGACCAGAGGACAATAGGGAAAGGACGCAAAGCATGTTTTGCCCGATGTGCGGTGCCAATCTGCCCAACGACTCCGCTTTCTGCTCGCAATGCGGACGCCCGACTGGGATTGCCGGGCAGCGGCCGTATCAATCCACTGGTGCAACGGCAGCGCAGATGGCTGCGACAGCTGGCGCAGCGGCGCGCAACGCCGTGAGCTCAGCTGCATCCAAGCTCAACGAGATGGCAGGCGGCTCAGGTGCCGTTAAGCTGGGTTTCAAAGACTTCTTCGTCGAAGTGTTCAAGAAGCATTCGGCCGAGGAAGCCGAGGAGCTGTTCATGTGCGGCACGCCATCTACCACGCCGCCGCTTGACAAGGTGTCGACCGCATGGCCTCGCCCGTGGCTCTGGTCGCGCGTGCTTGTGGTCCTCATTGTGACTTTCATCGGCTTGGTTTTGCTCTATCGGTTCTTCGGGAACTATCTCGCCATGCCCGGCATCATGTTCATCGGTGCTCTACTCATCGACTTCGCCATGCTGATATTCTTCTTCGAAACGAATGCCCCGCGCAACATCAGCATAGCCAAGGTGGTGAAGCTGTTCTTCGTCGGCGGGGTGGCATCGCTGCTTTTGGTGATGACCCTGATCAACATCATTCCGGGCAGCGGAAGCGGGGATATCGTCGCATCGCTTCTGACCGGGCTGATCGAAGAGGTGGCGAAGATCGCCATCATCGTGTTCTTCATGAGTCGGATGCGCGGGCGCCACTTTGTATTGAACGGTCTGCTCATCGGCGCTGCCGTCGGCGCCGGGTTCTCGGTGTTCGAGAATGCGGGCTACGCGTTCAACAGCTATTCGGAGTTCTTCATGAGCGGAATCAACTACTCCTTTAGCTACGGCGAGTCTATCGACTTGATTGATCTGGGTTACCAGGGCGTGATGGGCTCCACCGCAATTCGTCTGCTGGGTAATCTGGGCGGACATACGGCTTGGGCAGCCGTTGAAGGCGCTGCGCTTGCGCTCTGCGAGAAGGGCAACGGGGTTTCGACTTCGCAGCTTCTCGATCCCCGATTCTTGACGTTTGCCGGCATCTGCATAGTCATGCATGGGCTCTGGGACATGTACATTCCGGTTCTTGACGATATCGCGATCCCGTTTACGGGAACGCTGACCAGCGTGATTCTGATCATTGCAGTATGGGTGATAATCGCAGTCATGCTGAATAGGGGCTTAGCCCAGATAAACGGGCTGACGCATAACGAGTGAGTTTTGAGCGATGCAATAGGGCGCCCTTGCCTGGGCGATATGGTGCCCTTGTCTTAACAAGATGGTGTATACCGAGCGAGTCTCAAGGAATGCTCGCAGAAACTCATTTACAATGAGCGCATTGTTTAGAGAAAGGGGTAATCATGCAGAAATACGAGTGCCCGTGCGGCTACATCTACGATCCCGAGGTCGGCGACCCCGATGGCGGCATCGCTCCCGGCACCGCGTTCGAGGACATTCCCGATGATTGGGTATGCCCGGTTTGCGGACTGGCCAAGGAGGATTTCGTTCCCGTAGCGTAATAGGAGACGGGGCGGGATCCTAGAAGAATCCCGCCCCGAATTTGGACGCATAGCTGCAAATGAATATCGCGCGCCTCTGGCGCGCGATATTCATTAGTCGAACAATTCCGAGATGCTGCTGTTGTTGTAGACGCCGTTAATTGTCTTGGCGACAAGCGGAGCGATGGAGAGCACTTTGATTTTGCCGGTCTGGCGCTCGAGCGGCACCGGCACGGCATCGGTCACGACGACTTCTGCAATCTTGGAGTTCTCAATGCGATCATAGGCAGGGCCGCTGAACAGACCATGCGTAGCGCAGGCGAACACCTTCTCGGCGCCGCGGGTGATTAACGTGTCGGCGGCGGCGACAAGCGAGCCGCCCGTGTCGATCATGTCGTCGTTGATGATGCAGATCTTGCCTTCGACGTTGCCGATGAGCGCGGTGATTTCTGATTGGTTGTGGCGCGGGCGGTCCTTGTGCATGATGGCGATATCGCAGTCCAGAAGCGTCTGGAACTTCTTGGCCGCTTTTGCGCGTCCCACGTCGGGCGAGACTACGCAGACCTTGTCCATATCGAGCTCCATGCGCTTGTAGTAGTCGATGAAGATGGGCATGGCCGTCATGTGGTTTACAGGCATGCTGAAAAAGCCCTGGATGGCGTCTTGGTGCAGGTCCATGGCGATGACCCTGTCTACACCCGCCACAGAGATCAGGTCAGCCACGAGACGTGCGGTGATGGGCTCGCGCGGAGCCGCCTTGCGCTCCTGGCGCGCATAGCCGTAATGGGCGATGACGGCGCAAACGGAACGCGCCGATGCGCGCTTGGCTGCGTCTGCCATGATGAGCATCTCCATGAGCGAGTCGTTCACATCGTAACCGGATCCAGCGCAGACTGACTGAATCAGGAATACGTCGGCGCCGCGTACGCTCTTCTGGTAGCGCGCGTAGATTTCACCGTTTGCGAACTTCTCGAGCTTGACCTGTCCGAGCTCCATGCCCAGTTCACGGGCGATGCCCTCTGCTAGCTGCGGATTGGTGGAACCCGAATAGATCCCTAACGTTTTCGTCATCTCGGTCATGAAGCACTCCTTAAGCTTTCGCCATGGTTTTCTGCCAACTGCAAGTTTACCGCTTTGTTGATGCGAGTGGGGTGTGGTGCAGGCTTATACCGCCTATGGAAAAATGTTCCTTATGGAAAAAAGTTCCTGGAACTTTTTTCCATAAGGAACATTGTCCACGAAGAAGGGCGGATTCTTCCAGGAAGAGTCCGCCCTTCTGGTCAATTCGCTAGTCCTCTTGGGCGAACAGGTCGCGGCGCTTTTTCGCCCAGCCTTCGACCATGTCCTGATGGGGGCGTGTGAGCGCCAGCGCATCGTCGGGTACGTCCTTGGAGATTACTGACCCTGCGCCGATAACGGTACCTGCACCGATGTTCACCGGTGCCACCATCATGGTGCTGCTGCCGATGAAAGCGCCGTCTCCGATGGTCGTCTTGCTCTTGTGCTTGCCATCGTAGTTGCAGGTAATCGAGCCAGCGCCGACGTTCACGCCTTCGCCCATATCCGTATCGCCGATGTAGCTGAGGTGCGGCACCTTCGAGCCGCGTCCGATTGTGGATTTCTTGATTTCCACATGCGTACCGGCCTTTGCGCCTTCGCACAGGTGGGCGCCAGGACGCAGGTAGGCGCGCGGACCGCATGTGGCTTTGTCGTCGATTTGCGCCTCGATGGCGACGGTTTCCTCGACCTTGCAGCCGCATCCGACGATGGTGTCGGTCAGGCGCGTGTTCGGGCCGATGATGCTGTCTTCGCCGATCACGGTTGCGCCGGTCAGGTACGTTTGGGGCCACAGCTCCACATCGGAGGCTATGCGCACGTCGGGACCGATCCATACCTCGGTGGGATCCATCATGGTCACGCCGGCATCCATGTAAGCGGTGTTGATGCGCTTCTGGGCTACCTTGGTGGCTACGGCCAGCTGGGCGCGCGAGTTGACGCCCAGGCACTCGGTGGGATCCTTGGCGGGGAAGGCCAGCACGGCGCGTCCCATCGTGCGGCAGATCGCCAGCACGTCGGTCAGATAGTACTCGCCCTGCGCGTTGTCGTTGCCGACGCGGCTGAGGGCTTCGAATAGCACCTTCGCGTCGAAGCAATAAAAGCCTGCATTGCATTCCTTCACTGTCGCCTCAAGCGGGGTGGCATCCTTCTGTTCGACGATACGATCCACCTGGCCAGTGGTTGAGCGAATGATGCGACCGTAACCCGTGGGGTCGTCGAGTTCCATCGTGAGTGCGACGACGGCGGCGCCGCTCTTTTCGCGCGAACGCACGAGCTCATGGAGCGTCTCGGGCGTGATGAGCGGGCAGTCGCCGGAAAGGACAACGATCGAACCATCGAAATCGGCGAAAAGCCCGCGGCACATGTCGACTGCGTGCCCTGTGCCTTTCTGCTCTTCCTGTACGACTATCTCCCCGCGATCTTCGACAAGGGGGATGACCTGGTCGCGGCCATGGCCTACCACGATGACCGCCCGATCGATGCCTGCGTCGCGCGCGGCATCGAGCACCCAGTGCACGAGCGGTTTGCCGATGACCTCATGGGCGACCTTCGGCTTCTTGGATTTCATGCGGGTCCCCGCGCCCGCTGCGAGTACGATTGCTGCAGATTGCATGCGCATACCTCCTGTTTCTCGACGCAAGAAGTATAGCCCACGAAATCGAATCCGCAGGCTATGCTCTGAATGCTACACGGTAAAGAAATAGGTTCGAAACAAGGACGCAATGGAAGGGGCGTTTGTCGGACGTTCCATCCGTTGCGATGAATTAGTGCTACCAGCGCAGGTGATACAGAAGAATGGTCGCGCCGGTCAGGATGAAGCAGGTAAGGCCAACGCCTGCCATGATGTTTTGCGGCCAGTGGGCGAAAATCATGCCGTATAGATCGATGCAAAGGGCAATGATAGTAGCAGCGAGTAAAAACTTCCAAATATCCGATTTACGTATGCGCATACGGTAATTCCTCCCTGGCACTAATTCGTTCTCACATGCATTATACCGTGCTTTAGGGTTAGTCTCGTTCCCCCATAAAAAGAAGAGACCCGCTTGCGCGGGCCTCTTCCCTGATGCGTTCAGGAGGGGGGCGTTATACCTAAGCAGGCTTAGGCAGCGTCTGCTGCAGCCTCTTCCTTCTTCTTCTCGTAATCCGGCACGCCATGGTTCTTGATGGCCATGAACAGCAGGAACACGCCACCGATAACCAGAACGGCGATGGCCGGGTAGTACTGGTAGTACGGGTTGCCGGAAGAGAACGTGACCATGTCGAGCTCGGGCTGCTGGAAGATGTTCTCGGCGGTGAAGTCCATCCAGAACGGGCCGATGAACTGGGCAACGCCAGCGACGACCACGTACAGCGAACCGGCAAGAGCGCCAGCTGCGGGGTTGATGCACTTCGGACCCATCATCTCGTACCAAGTGGAGTTGATGCAGCCGAAGATAACACCGATGATGGCTGCCCAGATGGTGAAGGTGATGAAGCCAGGAGCAACGATCATAAGAACGAAGCACACAGCGTCGATCAGCAGGTAAACCGGCATAGCGTAACGCTTCAGCAGGTTGTACGAGA
>CAYOBD010000079.1:2586-9310 GCA_964402005.1 uncultured Eggerthellaceae bacterium | reverse complement strand
GACTCGAACCGCTGACCTACGCATTACGAGTGCGTTGCTCTACCAACTGAGCCACGTTGGCGCTGCGCGCTTCTGCGAGCGCGAATATGCAGTATATAACAGTTGTCGAACCTGTGCAAACTAAGAGCAAAAGGCTATTGCATGGAAAAATGTTCCAGGAAGAGTTTTCCATTGCATGGAAAACTCTTCCTGGAACATTTTTCCATTTGGGGCGTTTGCGATGAGGCAAACCTGCTACTGGGGCAAACTCTTTTTGGAGCAGTTTGCGTTTTTCTTCTGATTTTGCCTAATAATGCCGTTTCGCTGGCAGTTCGGGTGATTTGTTCGTTCTTTACCGAATACCAGGTAAATTGCAGGTATACTACATGCTGTATTTACATCCGCAAACGAACTACAAGGTGAAGCACCTGGCGCAAAGCCGCTCGGTGCCGCACGAAACGAAGACAAACGGAGGCATGCATGGGTCTGCAGTGCAGATGCATTCGGACTACGTACAATTCCCTGGTAGTGTCTATTCGATTGCAGAAAGACTGCTATGAGCAGGCGATATAGCAACGACGATGTGAATCTGCCAGACGAAGGTCTGTCGGAGGCGGCGCGCCGGTCCGGTCAGACTTCGGTACGGCGCACGCAACGCAGTGCCCCCTCGCAACGTGAGGTGCGCGCACGTAATCAGCATCATGCGCGTGGCGAGATGTACAACATCGATGCAGTTTTCGAGGCACAAGAGCAGCCGCGTGAGACCTATTCAAGCCGCTTGCAGAGCTCGGGGAGCCGTCGGGGGACAGCGCGCGGAAACGCTCAGCGGGCAAGTGGGCGAACTTCGACGCCGCGTGCGAGCGCGCGCGGGGGCTCTGTGGCAGCCAAGCCGCACAAAACGAAACGCATCATTCTGATAGTGGCGCTAGTCGTAGTTGTGGTGGCGATTGCGGCTGTCGTTAGCTATATCACCGCAATCAACAACAATCTGCATGCAGGCGTGGATGACGACCTGCGCGCAGCCTTGGTTGAGACCGATATGGCCAAAGAGCCGTTCTATCTATTGCTGATGGGTACGGATGGCTCAGCCGAGCGAGAGGAATCTGAGGAATACGGCGGCGGCGGATTCCGCAGCGATACGATTATCCTGGCGCGCATCGATGCGCCGAACAAGAAGGCGACCTTGGTGTCGATTCATCGCGATACACGGGTTGACATGGGGGAATATGGCGTACAGAAGCTGAATGCTGCCCATGCGATCGGCGGTCCTGCGTTGGCGGTCGAAACGGTTTCCAAGATGGCAGGCGTTCCCATTTCCCACTATGCCGAGATCGACTTCGATGCGTTCTGCGAGATGGTCGATGCATTGGGCGGCATCGAGGTGGATGTGCCCGTTGACATCGATGACTATGAAGCCGGCGGTTCGTTGAGCGCTGGACTGCAGACCCTCGATGGCGATCAGGCTCTCGTCCTCTGTCGGTCGCGCCACACCTATGAGGGGACGGCGGCCGATCCCGATATGATGCGCGCTGCCAACCAGCGATTGGTGCTGTCCGCCATCGCGCGCAAGATTTTGGATTCCGATATCGCCACAATTGCAAATGCGGTCAACATGATGTCGTCATATGTGACGACCGATATGGATTTGAACGACATCGTCGGGTTGGCGCAGGCAATGCAGGGGCTCGATCCCGAAACCGATATCTATAGCGCCATGGAGCCTGCAGAAGGCGTCTACGAGGACGGCATTTGGTGGACGGTTACGCTAGAGGACGAATGGCGCGAGATGATGTCGCGCGTAGATGCCGGCTTGCCGCCGACCGAGAGCGGTCAAATCGATGAGAAGACGGGCACGATCATCGCCACTGCAGGCGGGTCGTTCGAGGAGGGCGAGAAGACCTGCTGGATTAGCGTGAAGAATGGTACTTCCACAGACGGCTTGGCTATGTCGGCAGCAACAACGCTGATCGATGCGGGCTTCGTGAACGCGAGCGCAAGCAGTGCGAATTCCGATGATTACAAACAGACGCTTATCATCTACGACGATCCTGCGAATGAGTACGAAGCGAAGAAGATCGCTGAAGCCCTCGGGCAAGGCAAGGTCACGCAGAACGATGGCGATTGGATTTATGACGGGGATTTCCTGGTAATCATCGGCGCCGACTGGAATCCCAATAAGACGCCAACGAGCTCAACGAGATCCAGCTCGAGTACGGCTTCCGGTGACACGAGCTCTGCTGCGTAGAAGAGGCGCCATGCGATACACCATCGTTGCAGTCGGCAAGCTCAAAGAGCGATTCTGGATCGATGCTTGCGCCGAATATCTGAAGCGCCTGCAGCCCTATGCGAAAACGGCGGTGTCTGAGGTGCCGGATGTTGATCCGTCGCGCGCCGGCGGCGATGCTGCAGCTTGCGAGCGTGAAGGCGAAAGCATCATGAAGGCGTTGGCTGCGCTTCCCGAGCGGACGCGCGTGGTGCTGCTGGCGATTGGCGGGCGTGAACGTTCGAGCGAAGGTCTTTCCAGCCATCTCGACGATCTTGCGCTCAGCGGTACGAGCGACATCGCTTTCGTGATCGGCGGATCGTGCGGTGTGTCGGACGCCGTGCGTAAGCGCGCTGATGAGCAGCTTTCGTTCGGACCCATCACGCTGCCCCACAATCTTGCGCGCGTCGTGCTGCTTGAGCAGCTCTACCGCGCCTGCAAGATTTCGCGCGGCGAACCGTATCATAAGTAAGCGGGTCACACCCTTTGAGGGCGCACCATCTGAGGGCTTTCGGTTGGGAAAGGGGATGCGATGAGATTCGTATCATGGAACGTCAATGGGTTGCGAGCCGTTCTGAAGAAGGGCTTCGAAGACATCTTTGCAACATTCAACGCCGATGTGTTCGCTTTGCAGGAGACTAAGCTGCAGGAGGGGCAAGTGGAGCTCGACTTGCCCGGATATTACGATTACTGGAGCTATGCCGAGCGCAAAGGCTACTCGGGTACAGCCGTGTTCTCCAAGCGCGAACCGCTGCAGGTGCTCCATGGCCTGGGCGATGACTATCTTGATGCTGAAGGGCGTATCTGCGCGCTGGAGTATCCCGAGCTCTGGTTCGTGGATGTGTACACGCCCAACGCGCAAAACGAGCTTGCACGCATCGACCACCGCATGCAGTGGGATGATGCGTTCCGCGAGTTCTGCAAGGGCCTGGAGGAGGGCAGTCTGCCCACTGGCATGACGGCGGCGGCAAAGCCGGTGGTGATGTGCGGCGATTTTAATGTGGCGCATCAGGAAATCGACCTGAAGAATCCCGGTCCCAACCGCGGCAATGCGGGCTTCTCCGATGAAGAGCGCGGCAAGTTCGGGGAGTTGCTCGATGCCGGTTTCACCGATACGTTCCGCGCGCTGCACCCCGATGTTACAGGCGCCTATTCTTGGTGGAGCTACCGGTTCAACGCGCGCAAGAACAATGCCGGGTGGCGCATCGACTATTTCCTGGTCAGCGACGAGCTTGCTCCGCGCGTGCAGACGGCGTCCATCCATAGCGAGGTTATGGGCTCGGATCATTGCCCGGTAATGCTCGAATTGGCAGAGTAGCTGCGCAATAGGGGAGGCGGCTAGAAAGTGTACATTTGGGAATCATCCCCAAATGTACACTATACTTATAAGTGGGAATTCCGATGGGAGGGCTTATGGATACAGCGAAAATCGAACAGGGCGTGCGGATGATCCTGGAGGGAGTGGGCGAAGACCCCGACCGCGAAGGTTTGAAGAAAACCCCAGCGCGCGTTGCGCGTATGTACGAAGAGGTGTTCGCAGGGCTTACCCAGGATCCGCATGTGCACTTCGAAACAGTGTTTGACGAGCATCATCAGGAAATGGTTTTGGTGAAAGACATCCCGTTCTATTCAATGTGCGAACATCATCTGGTGCCGTTTTTCGGCCATGCGCATATCGCCTACATTCCGGCGGCCGACGGCAAAATCTGTGGCCTGTCCAAGCTGGCGCGCTTGGTCGAGGTGTTTGCGAAGCGCCCGCAGGTGCAGGAGCGCCTGACGTCGCAGGTGGCCGACACGTTGGTAAAGGAACTTAATCCTACGGGCGTTATCGTGGTGCTGGAGGCCGAACATCTGTGTATGAGCATGCGCGGAGTGAAGAAGCCGGGCTCACGTACCACCACCAGCGCCGTCCGCGGCATTTTTGAAAGCAGCCAGGCTACGCGCGATGAGGCGCTGTCGCTCATCTTTGCACGTCGCAACTAGCATGAAATGAGCTAAAAGCTTCGCTCTTTTAGCTCATTGGAAAGGCAGACCAATTATGAAATGCGTAATCTCCGTACTCGGCAAAGATACGACGGGCATCGTCGCCAAGGTGGCGACCACCCTGCTCGAGTGCGGCGCGAACATCGATGATATCAGCCAGACGCTGCTCGGCGAGATTTTCTCCATGACGATGATGGTTACGCTGAATCCCGAAGTTGCGGACTTCAACACGACACAGGCGCACCGCCGGAGAGGAGATTGGCGTTCAGATAACCATCCAGCGCGAGGACGTCTTCCAGGCGATGTAT
Organism: uncultured Eggerthellaceae bacterium; assembly: GCA_964402005.1. GTDB lineage: Bacteria > Actinomycetota > Coriobacteriia > Coriobacteriales > Eggerthellaceae > CAYOBD01. The sequence goes on along the minus strand of CAYOBD010000079.1, from coordinate 4,777 downwards.
TCGATTTAGGATTTCAAATGGATCACCGAGGCTTGGTCTTGGTGATCCAAGCGATGTATTCGATCTAGAGTTTCAAATGGGCCGGCGGGATTTAGTCCCGACGGCCCATTTTCGAAACGAAGAAACGAGCTGCCACTGGTACCAGGCGCCGATGTTGCATTCTATGATTCGTTCGCAAGCGTAACTTGAATCTTGTCGATGCGTAGATTATCCATGTCTACGACCATGAACTGCACGTTTGTCTCGGAATCGGCAGGATCGCTTATAGTGGTGCGATCGCCGGTCTCAGGGATGCGGTCGAACAACGATAGCAGCAGGCCGCCGGCCGTTTCGCATTCTTCTGCCTCTTCGGGCTCGAAGCCGATCAGCTCCACGACTTCGTCGATGGGCAGCGAGCCATCGATCAGATAGACTCCCGGGTCGGTTTCTACGATGCCGGCATCGTCGTCGTGGCGATATTCGTCGTGCAAGCGCCCGACGATTTGCTCCATGATGTCGCTCATGGTGACGATGCCCGATGTGCCTCCATGCTCGTCTACCACGACGGCGATTTTCGTGTGCGCGGACTGCAGCGTTTGCAGCAGCTTAGCGACGGAGATGCCTTCAGGTACGGCTGTGATTGGGCGCACCAAATCACGCAAGTCGTCCATGGTCTGCGGGATGCCACCGCCGAACACGTCTTTGACGTGCACAAACCCTACAATGCGATCCTTGCTGCCACGACATACGGGATAGCGCGTGTATTTGTAGTTGCGCGCGAGTTGCAGATTCTCCTCAAGCGAGTCTTCCAGGTCGATGCACACCAAGTCGGTGCGCGGCGTCATGATTGCTTCGGCATCCTTGTCGCCGATATCGAAGATATTGTCCACGAACTCGTTTTGCTCAGGATCGATCAGGCCGCTTTCGGTGCTCTCGTCGATCAGCAGTTTGATCTCCTCGTCGGTGTAAGCTTCATGCTCTTTGTCTGGGTCGTGCCCGGCCAGGCGTACTGCGCCGCGTGTCAGGGCGTTGAATATCCACATGATGGGATACGTGATGCGATAGAACCACACGAGTACGCCACAGGTCCGAAGCGCCCATTTCTCCGTTGAGAAGATGGCGAACGACTTGGGGATCTGCTCGCCGACGACCACATGCAGCATCGTCATGAGCAGATAACCGATGGCGACAGATATGGAGGTAATCGCTGCATCGGGCATTCCGATCGGTCCGAGAATCGGTCGCACGATTGCAGAGAAGGCGGGCTCGCCCAGCCAGCCGAGCGCGAGCGATGCAAGCGTGATTCCCAGTTGGCAAGCCGCTAGGTATGCATTTACGTCGCTGGTGACGCGCTTGGCCGCCTCTGCGCCCTTTTTGCCCTCCTGCAGTGCCATCTCGACTTGCGAGGGGCGTACGCGCACCATCGCGAATTCCGCGATGACGAAAAATGCGTTCATTGCAAGAAACAAGGCAACAAGCACCAGGCTTATCGCGATATTCATGTGGTTCGTGGCTCCTTAAGCAGGCGCCGTGCCCTGCGATGGCTTAAATCAGTGCTGAATCGGCCATCGTTGCATTCTTCGGCGACTTTTCTTAACCAATCTTCATTCGTCCGCTATTATAAGGGCGTATTGGATTCGGCGTAGCGCTGATAGGTCTTCGTTCGAGAAAGGAAACACAATGGCAGAAGGCGAAGAGAAGAAGGGCTTCATGGGCGAGTTCAAAGAATTCGTCTCCAAAGGCAACGTAATGGATATGGCCGTCGGCATCATCATCGGTGCTGCGTTCACGGCTATCGTTACGGCATTGGTCGAGAACATCATTACGCCGCTCATCCAGGCCGGTACGGGCGGAGCCGAGTTCGGTGCAGGCCTGCAGTGGGAGATTAACGGCGCGACCATCAATCTGGGTGCGTTTATCGGTGCCATCATCAACTTCATAATCGTGGCGATCGTGATCTTCAGCATCGTGAAGGCGATGAACACCATGCGTTCGGCAATGGAGAAGGAAAAGGAAGAGGAAGAAGCCGAGGCCGAGGCCCCGACGTGCCCCTTCTGCCTGGAAGAGGTCAAGGAAGGTGCTGTGGCTTGCCCGCATTGCGGAAGCAAGTTCGACGAGCCGGCCAAGGCGCCCGAGCCCGAGGCTGAAGAAGAAGCCGAAGAAGAGGCTGCTGCCGAATAGCTCTGCGGAAACAGCTGCTTTGAAATCGATG
>CAYOBD010000079.1:0-2529 GCA_964402005.1 uncultured Eggerthellaceae bacterium | reverse complement strand
CCAACTGGAAGTTTTAAAGAAACACTAATTCTAGAAGTATCATAATGAATCTTATCTAATGTATAATCCGACCCATTGCCCCTGCCCCCATCGCTCCACTTAAAGAGCGGTCATGCGGACGCTCATATCGAGGGGCTTTGCAGTGTACAGCGCAGTTGTAGCTAGGCCGTCGACACCGGTGGCAGCGTAGGCGGCAGCGTTGTCGGCGTTCACACCGCCTGCGGCGATCAGAACGATGCGCGGGTCGATGGCCCGCACTTCCTTCACAAGCACGGCGAGCTGATCGACCGGCACCTTGTCCAGCTGGATGCCGTCCACGCCTGCTCGGGCTAAGGTGAGGGCTTGACCGAGCTTTGCTTCCACAAATAGTTTCTTTTCGATGCAGCGACTGCGGAATTCGGGGATGCGCTGCACGAACTCGTCGAAGCCTCCCAGGAACTTCATATGGTTATCGAATACGAGCACGGTTTCGGACAGACCCAGCCGATGGGGAAAAGCACCGCCGATCATCGTAGCTTCAATGAGCAGATCCTTGCAGCCGGGCATGCTCTTGCGGGTGGTCAGCAGTTCGCAGTGGGGGTTCACGGCATGGACGGCATCAACGACCTCGCGCGTTCTCGTAGCGACGGCCGACAGGTGGTCGAGCAGATTAAGTCCGACTTTCCATATCTGATGCAAAGCGGAAGCGCGGCCGGTAACACGCAGGATCGTCTCCCGCGCTCCGATGTGTTCCCCAGATGCATGGAGTATTTCCGCGTCGCAGCCTTCGCGCTGAGCGATGCGCGCGACTTCCTCGACGCCCGCAAGCACGCATGCCTCGCGCGTGAAGTAATCCATCTGTCCCGGCTGGTCCCCTATGCCCAGGACAGTGCTGGTCAAATCAAGATAGGGCACGTCTTCTGCCATAAAGAAGTCCAGGCGGCTGTCGGGGATGCGCAACATAGAATTCCCTCCATAGACGATTTGTTGACGAGAATATATCCTACGACAGATTATTGTCATTCAAGACGGAAGATTGGGAGAAAATCGCGTCTTGCGTTCTATCGGTGATGCGTATCGCAAAACGGTGACGCTTAACGAGAAGCGGTGATGCGTATCGTGAAGCGGTGATGCGTATCGTGAAGCGGTGATGCGTATCGTGAAACGCTGACGCTTATCGCAAAACGCTGATGCGTATCGTGAAACGGTCGTATGTTTTGCGCCTATGCCAGCCCTGCGAACCTTTCGGCGTTCAGATGAAGTATTTTCTCTAGTTCATCGTCGGTCAAATCACAGCACATCAGCTCGTTGAGCTCGACGCGTGGATTCCACATGGGATAATCCGATCCGAACAGCACGCGGTCGACGCCCCATTTGCGAATGAGCTCGCGCATATGGCGGCGCCCGATCCAAGCGAATGAGCTCGACACATCCACGTACAGACGGTCGAAGTCCAGCGATTGCGCGTGCAGGATATCGAAGCCCACATCGTAGATGGACCATCCGCCCAGATGGGCGGCGTCGACAACGAGGTCGGGGAACGCACGCATGATGTTCACCAGGCGCTGCGGATTGGAGTAGTCGTAGCGGTAATCGCCCGTATGCAGGATGAGTGGCACGCGTCCGGCGATGATTTCGTAGAACTCCATCAGACGCGGGTCGTCCATGTTCACTTCCTGCGTGTCGGGGTGCAGTTTGAAACCGCGAATACCCAGCTCAAGTGCACGCTCAACTTCGGCTTCCTTGTCGGGGAAATCGTGGTGCATGGTACCGAACGATATAAACTCGGGGTGAAGCTGCCCTTGTTCAGCCAAGAAGGTGTTGATGGATGGAACAGACTTCGGCGTGGTCGCTACCGAATGCACGATGGCATGCGTTATGGGAGAGCCGTTATAGATAGCTAAAAGGTCCTCGGGAGTGCCTTCGCCCGACATTTCCTCGTAGCAGTAAAACTTGCCGACGGCTGCCACGGCTTTCGCAGCGATCTTGTTTGGATAGATGTGTGCATGCACGTCGATGACGGGCATGCCAGCGGGAATGCGTGCGAAGTCGAACGCGGGCGCTGGCTCGCGCGAAGGCTTGTAGGCTGCCGAAGCAAGCAATGCACTGGTCGGCTCGGTCATGGTTACTCCGTTCTTTGCGACGCGCCTGATTGTAGCGCATTCGATGCGTTTAGTTGCGCTTTCTGGTTGTCAGTTGATTCCAGCAGTTCGAAAACGCGGAAGTGACAAAAAGGGTAAGGACCAGATTCGCCGAATTGCAGTTTTCGGACTGTTCTAGGTGGTTCTTGCATCAAGGTTCCTTATTTCGCTGCGCCAAATAGCAAAACGCGGTTCACTGCAAGCAGCCTGCTTGCTCTACGTGCCGTTTCTGCTTGCCGTTTATGGAGGTGAAGTGGTCGGCGCAAGGCTGCTACTTGCAGTAATGTGCGCAGGGTTATAGAATAGCTACTCGCTGTTCGGGAAGCGATTGAGTGGCTGAACGGCAATACATATTGCGGGGTGGAGCAGTCTGGTAGCTCGTCGGGCTCATAACCCACGTCGCAGCATT
>CAYOBD010000078.1:0-9337 GCA_964402005.1 uncultured Eggerthellaceae bacterium | reverse complement strand
GACTAGGGATGATTACGAAAACAGAGGCTGATAACGAGGGACGGGGGTTCTGTCTCACTGTGACAAAACCCTCCGTCCCCGTTATCCCGTTCCCGTTGTCCTCCGTTGTCCTGCACTTACTCTTCCAGCGGGGTAACGAGGCCGCAATGATAGGCCTCGAGCAAACGCTCCAGTTCGGCAACCTGGCGCTTCAGCTCGATGCCGTTGTCGGTGTCGGCCACCAAGGTACGCTGTTCTTCGCGCTCAACCATCCGACGCGTAGAATGGATGTCGACCTCGTTCTCGAGTGCCTCCTGAATCGACGCGAGCGGCTCATGCGCAGCCAGGATGAAGCCATACGAATTCGAAATCAATGTGAAGCCTGCGATGCCCGTCGTCGGCTGATAAGCGCGCGAGAAACCACCATCTATCTCGAAAACCTTGCCGCCGCACTTCACGGGGTTCTCGCCATCCTTCACTTTTACCGGGACATGTCCGCATACGATGCGTGACTTCTCCGGATCCATTCCGAACTCTTCGAAGATACCGTTCACCACGCGCTCGTCATCGAGCAGGTAGTAGAACGGGTTCTTCACCTCTTTGCGCGCCTCCTTTTCGGCAATCAGGTAAATCTCGAACGTAGCCATCTTACTCTTCGCAAACAGCGGCGAGCCGGTGCCGAGCCACATCCACCACATGAGATCGCGCCCGCGTTTGCGCACTTCGGGATCCTCATCGAAGAATGCTGAGTACACGTAACGCTCGAGCACATCGTAGAGCGCCTTTCCCTTGTACTTCTTGCCATAGACATCGACTTCTTTCATCGTACCGTCTTCATTGAGCGGCGTGCACGCATGGAACAGCAGCGAGTTGTTCGAAATCTTGTAAAAGCTGCCCGCATCCAAGAAGAACCGCATGTGCCGCTGCAACTTCTCGCAGCTGATGAAAGCTTGCTCGAGACGAACCATCACGTCTTCTTCCTCTGGCGTGAGGCGATAAGGATCGGCTGGATCGATGGTCGGGAATACCTTGTCGGTAAGCTCGTACTCAACGCCGTCGAGCATGACCGTTCCCTTTTCGTAGTCGATTTTATCGAGCAGCTTGCGGTCGGCCAAATCGAAGCTCGGATACTCGTCGATGAGCGCGCCCTCGACCTTGAACTGGATGATGGCCATGGCCTTTTGGATCTTGATGTTCATCTCGAGTTCGAGCGGCGACAAGCCGGGGTCCACCTTCAGGCCGAACGCGATACATGGATCATCGCCGTAAGCGCTCATCGCGAATGTCGCAAGCGGCAGGATGTTTATGCCGTAGGCGTCTTCAAGGACCGCCAGGTTGCCGTAACGCGCGCAGTTGCGCACGACGTGTGCGATGCAACCCCATTGGCCGAGCGAAGCTCCCATCCACACCATATCGTGGTTGCCCCACTGGATGTCGATCGAATGGAATTGCATCAGCGTTTCCATAATCTGATCGGGCGCTGGACCACGATCATATACATCGCCGATCAGGTGCAGATGATCGATTGCAAGCCGTTTGATAAGATCGCTCATGGCCTCGATGAACACGCCCGCCCGTCCCGTGCGGATGACGGCATCCACAATGGCGTCATAGTAGGCCTTCTTATCAACTGCCAAGTTGCTTTCAGTCAAGAGCTCCTCAATGGCGTAGGCATAATCTTTCGGCAGCGCCTTACGCACTTTCGAGCGCGAATACTTGCCTGCAGCCTGCTTGCACACAGCTACAAGGCGCAGGATGGTTGTCGCATACCACTTGTTGGCATCCTCCGCTTTAGCGAGTTCGATTTCCATCTTCTCACGAGGATAGTAGATAAGCGTTGCCAGCGAGCGCTTGTCGGCCTCGCTCAGCAGGTCGCCGAACGTATCTTCGATTTTCATCTTGATAGAGCCGGATGCGTTGCGCAGGATATGCGAAAACGCCTCGAATTCGCCGTGGATGTCCGAGGCAAAAACCTCGGTGCCCTTTGGTAGATTCAGGATCGCATTCAGATTGATGATCTCAGCCGACGCTTTCGCAACAGAGGGAAACGAACGCGACAGCAACTCCAGGTAACGCTTCTCGCCGTACTCCATAGCACGCTCCTTTTCAGCGGGGCCATCCCTGATAAGGAGATTCTAGCCGATAATGCCCAGAAATATCCTGGGAGCGGGGGTTTTAGGGGTGCGCGAGGTGATTGTTTCGGTTGATGAAACGCGAAAGCGGGGCGCCGGGGATAGGAGCAGGTGTCCTGCCGCCCAGTCCCCGGCGCCCCACTCAAGTAAAGCTATCTTAGCGACGTGCCTCCGGACGCATGTAGTAGGGCTCGACAAACGCAGGCAGGCCGTCCTTGTACGTGATGTACGGAGTTCCCTCGATCAATGGCTGCAGATATGCGAACGCCTCGGCCGAGATGCCCCGGTATTCGGGCAGGATCCATTCCTTCGGGAAATGCTTGACGCGGTTGGCAACCTCGGATGCATCCACTGTGAAGTACTCGACGTCGTAGGTCAGGCCCGGGCGACGGCGGATGCCCACCATCTTGCCGGTGAACTCCGGATCAGCTGAGTGCATATGCGCTGAAAGCCCAAGGCGGTACGCCTCGGAGCGATCGACCAGCGACTGCTCGGTCGCGTGGCTACGCTGGGCGGATGCGAGGTCCTGTACCTTGCAGCGCGGCGCTGCTCCAGCGCGCAGGATCATCGCCTCGAGCGCCTCTCCCGCACCGCCGAGAACGGCATGGCCGAACTGATCGTTCTTCGACTCGCCCGCGGAAATGTAGGTACCGTCTGCGTAACGCGCGCCTTCGGACACAACCACATAGCACTTGCTCTTGACCGCTATGCACGCGCGAACGCGCTCGATGAACAGACCCTCATCGAACACATCCTCGGGCAGGATCAAGATATCGATCTTGCCGCTCAGGCACGCAGAAGCTGCAAGCCAACCCGCATCGCGGCCCATGGTCTCAAGGATGAACACCTCCTGACGCGACGGCGGATACACCGTCACATCAAGCCACGTCTGCAGCGCAGTCATCGCGATGAACTTGGCCGATGAGGCGAAGCCTGGGCAGTGGTCGATCAGCACTAGATCGTTGTCGACCGTCTTCGGACAACCGACGATCTGACGGTTCTTGATGCCCTTCTCCTTCACGTATTCGCTCAGCGCCGCCACGGTATCCATAGAGTCGTTGCCGCCGATGTAGAACAACGTCTGGATCTCGTGCTTATCCATAACCTGCATAAGCTTCTCGAAATCCGCCTCATTCTCGCGCTTCAGCTTGTAACGGCACGAGCCCAGCGCCGAAGACGGCGTCTGCTGCAGGATGTGGTTCTCCTCCTCGCTCATGTCCGTCAGATCGACGAACTTCTCGGCCAAAATGCCCTCTACCCCGTTCAGGCCGCCGTACACCCGGTCGTAAACGGGATTCATCTGGTTCGCCTTGACGATGCCCGCTACCGTCGCGTTGATAACCGAAGTGGGTCCGCCGGATTGGGCCACGATGCAATTCTTCATATTCGTATCTCCTATTTCGCTTCTAAATAAAGACCGACCGCAATCATACGCGTATTGAAGAGCGTTCGCGCAGAACCGCACATGGTTTCCGCATTTCGCGTTTCGCATGCAAAACAAGCCGCAAACATCAGAACGGGTTCACCCAGCGATTTACCCCTTGACGATCAAGCACACGATCTCGCCCTCGGAGACAATGTTGCCATCCTCTTTACGCGCAATAACGTCCCAGTATTGCCGACGATGGCCCTTCGAGGTCGTATCCTCACGCGACAGATGCGCCTCCCCGACCACGATTCCCCCTTGCACGCTCGATCGATGCGCAACATGCACGTCGATGCCGAAGGGGACCTCATCCGCAGCGCAGCCGATTTCCGCGCCCTTGCTCGCCACCGTCTCGAGCAGCGCAATAGTCGCTCCGCCATGCAGATACCCAAACGGCTGGAGCACCTTTTCGTCAACGGGCATGGTCGCCTTAACGCAATCCGGTGACTCTTCGTCGAATACGATTCTCAGTTGCTCGGTCAGACCCATGGAGGCATCCTTTCCGCTTGGCATGCATTGGGCGGAAAACCATGATAGCCCATGGCGGGCCGGTGGCGATGGCCTCGCGCAGAATCAGCGGGGGCGTTCCCTTCGATTCGGACGGAAATCAACAAAAAGAGCGCGATTGTTCATTGATGCTCGGATGGATTTCCGCTTACGCTGGCATTAGGCGTAAACGCACATGAACAGGAGGTGCCTATGGCACTGAGCAAACAGGCGCAGGCTATCTATGACGAGCTCATTGAAACGGAATACAAGAAGCCGTTTTCTGAAGAGGAGTCGTTCGCAGCACTTGTCGCCGCCATGGGAGAAGCCCAGAAAACACCTTACGAGCTGCCCGCATTCGTGAGCGAAGCCGAATCGGCCGCGGTCGAAGAGCGCACGATTGCACCAGGCTGCCGCATCTTCACCCTCTCGCCTAAAGACACAACGGCATCATGCCCTAAAGAGGTGCTGTTCTATCACGGCGGCGCCCTCCTTATCAACATCATGGATACGCAGTGGGCACTCGCACTGAGCCTTGTTGAGAAGACGGGCTGCACGGTTCATATGCTCGAGTATCCGCTTGCACCCACATTCACCTATATCGAAACGTATCGTTCGATGATGGATGCCTATGCATGGGTGCTCGCCCGCGCTGGGCGCGAGAACATGATTGTGCTCGGCGACTCCGTGGGAGGGCATCTAGCCATAGCCTCTGCGCAATTTGCACTGCGCGACGGCCTTGCGCAGCCTGCGCAGATCATTGCGCTCTCCCCTTGGATCGATTTCGCGAACGAGCTTCCCGGTAAAGCGGAGCGCGAAGAAGGCGATCCCATCATCGGCATGGCAAGCCTCTACGGCATACCCGCTGCTTGGTGCCCGGACATCGTGAACGACCACGTCTGCCCGCCGAATCTCCAATATGGTCCTTTCGCGGGCATGGCACCGGTTTACATCCAAGTCGGATCAACCGAGATCTTCTACATCGACGCCGCCGAACTTGCACGCCTCATAACCGAGGCCGACGGAATGGTCGAACTCGAAGTCGGCGAGGGCCTGTGGCACACATACGCGCTGTACCCGGACATGCCTGAAGGCTTGGAAGCAGTCGACCGCATCGCCCGCCACATCATCGAAGCATAGAATATTCGGTGGATGGCCCGCATTTTCCGAAACGTGAAAACCCATCCATCGAAGCCAAAGGAGGACCGAATGACGAGCATCGAATGGCGCAAAGCCAAGGACTACCGCGAGATCATCTACGAAAAGGCCGAAAGCATCGCCAAGATCACAATCAATCGTCCCGAGCGGCGCAATGCATTCACGCCGCTTACCGTAACCGAAATGTACGACGCCTTCAGCGATGCGCGCGATGATGCGGAAATCGGCGTTATCATCCTAACCGGCGCAAACCACGGCGGTCGCCATGAAGACGAGGCGTTTTGCTCGGGCGGCGACCAGAAGGTGCGCGGCAACGGCGGATATGTCGGCGAGGACAGCATCCCACGGTTGAACGTGCTGGACCTCCAGCGTCTCATCCGCGTCGTCCCCAAACCCGTGATTGCCATGGTCAACGGCTATTCCGTTGGCGGCGGGCATGTGCTGCACATCCTATGCGATCTGTCCATCGCGGCCGATACCGCCAAATTCGGTCAAACCGGACCGCGCGTGGGCAGCTTCGATGCCGGATACGGTGCGGGCTACCTCGCGAACATCGTCGGCCAAAAGAAGGCGCGCGAGATCTGGTACCTATGCAAGCTCTACACCGCCCAAGAGGCGCTCGACATGGGTCTGGTGAACAAAGTCGTGCCGTTTGACGAGCTGGAGAACGAATGCGTGGCATGGGCACGCCAAATCTGCAAGCACCGCGCCACCTCCCTGCGCTTCATGAAAGCCTCGTTCAACGCCGCAACCGACGGACTTGCCGGCCTTCAGCAGCTCGCAGGCGATGCGACTCTTCTGTTCTATACCACCGACGAAGCGAAAGAGGGCCGCGACGCCTTCAAAGAGAAGCGCGAGCCCGACTTCAGCAAATACCCGAAATTCCCTTAATGAATGATGCGGTAGATGTTTGGCACGCATCGAGTTTCCGCTGACTCAAAGCCAGCGCACTCCAGTCTTCACATGGATAAGAGGTCCGCAACGAAACATCCCGATAGACAGTGGCTCACCTTTCCGGATGCCGCGGGACGCCGCTCAACTTATCGCTGCGCAGCGGCCGATCGCGAGAGACGCGGCATCGTCGATGCCATCTCCGAGTGCATTGCGCGGGGTATAGGGATGCCCGCCAGAGTTTCGCAACCCCAATCGGGAGCGCATGCGTGCGCAGTCGTTGACCTGCCGAACTGCCCGCTGTTCCTGTGGGCCGTGCTGGCCTGCGCGGAGGTAGGCATGCCGCTCGTTGCGCTGAACCATCGCTTATCACCAGCGGAGAAAGCGCTGCGCCTAGAGCAGATTTCACCCGCCCTTACGCCTTGCATCACGATCGACGAATCCTGGGAATCTGCATGCCCGCCGGATGCCCGCGCATCCCACGGAAGCGAAGCTTCGACCGATTGGTCGCCCGCTGCCGTCCTAGAGGCAGCCGATGCTGACAGCATCGCAGTCGTCATGTTCACTTCGGGGACGACGGGCACACCCAAAGCTGCAGCCCTTACTTGGGGCCAATTGCTCGCTTCCGCCGATGCATCCAACCGCTCCCTGCACTGCGATGCCGAAAGCATCTGGCAAGCCGCATTGCCCCTGTGCCATATCGGTGGGTTGCAAGTCGCGCTGCGCAGCATGCTCGCCGGAGGACGGTTGCTTCTCTATGAGCGCAGCAACCCTGACCAACTTCTGGAAGATGCTGCGCGCGAGCGCGTATCGCACATTTCCGTCGTCGACAAAATGCTGCAAGACCTCATCGATGCGAATGCCCGACGCACCGATGTCGCGCTTTCCGTTTATTCGAGCATCCTGCTTGGCGGCGGCGCGCTCAACCCGCAGACGCTCGATGTTGCCGCTGCTGCCGGAGCGCATGTAATCGCCAGTTACGGAATGACGGAAACCGCAAGCCAGGTGGCAAATGCTGCCGTCAATGCCGACTTCGACGGCGGCCTTCATCTTCTCGACGGCGTCGAGGCACGCGTCATCGATCCCGATGCCTCTGGGCTCGGAACACTCGCATTGCGCGGTCCGAGCATCATTGCGCGCTACCTGAACGGATCGGCCCCCTTAACCGAAGACGGATTTTTTATCACTGGCGATACGGCGCGCAGCATCGATGGGCGACTGCACGTTTTCGAGCGCAAGAGCGACATGTTCATCTCGGGTGGCGAGAACGTCTACCCTGCCGAAATCGAACGCTGCATCAAACTCGTTGGGGGCGTAACGGATTGCTGCGTATTCGGCATCCCCGATCCAGTTTGGGGCCGCCGCCCTGCCGCTGTCGTGGAAAGCCCGCTAGACCCCACACTCATGGAGATATGCGTTCGCGCTCATGCCCAAGAACATCTTTCCCGCCTCAATCAGCCCGAACGCATTATCGTCGTCGAAGCGCTCCCCCGCACCGAGCTCGGCAAAATCGACCGCATCTCCGCGCGAAGCATCCTCTCGGGATGAGAGGATGCTTGGTACCTGGTTCATCGGAGCTTCCGGCACCTTGCTCGTTTTCATTATGAACTTGGTACTTGGTTCATTGGGGCATCTGGCTTACCCCGAACGCGATCGAGCACAGGTGTCACAAACGCGCCCGCACGTCTTTGATCGCGAAGTCGTAGACAAGATGAGCAAAGCGGGGCGCGGGCATCGAAGAAGGATCTCCGAGCCATCGCGAGATCATGAACAGCGTTCCGGCGAGCGTATATTCCAGCAGCAGGTCAATTTCCCGCTCTGAGCGCCCGTTAACCTGGCCGACGACATACGTGCGCCATATGGGCTTGAGATTGTCCTTCAGGCGATAGACGAACGACGGGTCGCCGCCTTCCCCCAAAAGCACTGTCACGTACTTTTTGTTGCGTTCGTAGTACAAAACCACATCCTTGCACGCAGCAATCAGACTCAGCTTCCCGGAATCGACCGCAAGGCGCCTCATGCAGTCCTCCACGCAGCCGGTCATCCCCGCAAGAACCTGCTCCTCGATTTCTGCAAGCAACGCATATAAATCCTGAAAATGCAGATAGAACGTGCCCCGATTATATCCAGCCCGCGCGCACACCTCTCCCACCGTGATCTTCTCGATGGGTTTTTCCGTGTACAGCAGCCAGAATGCTTCTTTCAAATCAGCTTTCGTCTGCTGGGTCTTTTCTGCACGCAAATTCATGGTGCAAAGCATAGCATTGGCATGCACCGCCAGCCAAACGCCGCTTTGGCTTATAATGCTCAAGTACTGAAGGCATTTTCGGCCGCAAATGGGCTTAAGCGAAGGAGGCAGAGAGCACCATGAACATCGCCGATCTTGAAGCATACGGAGCAAACGTCAAAGAAGGCGTAACGCGCTGCGTCGGCAACGAGGAGTTCTATCTTCGCCTCGTTGGAAGAATCAAAGATGATCCGAGCTTTGAGCAGCTCGAGGCCGCCATCGGAAAAGGGAATCTTGACGAGGCATTCGAAGCCGCCCATGCGCTGAAGGGTAGCTTGGGGAACCTCGCTCTTACGCCGCTGTACGAACCCGTATCCCAGATGACGGAGCTTCTGCGCAGCCGTACAGAGATGGACTACGCGCCTTTCCTCGAAACAATCGCTGAACAGAAAGCCAAGCTCTGCGCGCTGTAGGCCCGTACGGAATCCGCACAAAACAACATCACAAAGCTACACCGAACACGGCTGCCGCACGGCATTAATACGGCAGCCGCGTTTATATAGAAAGCACGAATCGCAGTTCCTGGAACTTAGCTCCGCTCTGGTCAGCTTGCCCAATAATCTACATTCTCGTGACGTTATTCTCATTCGTTTCTAAAACCGCGTTTGCTGCTCGATAATCGAGTACAATTCCTTTGTTCATAAGAGAGGCACTACCAAACGAGACGGAGAAACTATGCTTGAACTGAGAAACATTGTTTTCGACGTGCCCATTTCAGAGGGTGCTACAGAAACAAAGCGCATCATCGACGATTTGTCGCTGACGGTACCAGACGACAGCTACACGGTTATCACCGGCCCGAACGGCGGCGGTAAGTCTACGCTCGCAAAGCTGATCATGGGCATCGAGACGCCGACGAGCGGCCAGATCATCCTGGATGGCGAGGATGTGACCGGCCTTTCCATCACCGAGCGCGCACGCAAGGGCATCGGCTACGGTTTCCAGCAGCCGGCGCGCTTCAAGGGCATGAAGGTGAAG
>CAYOBD010000077.1:9104-9405 GCA_964402005.1 uncultured Eggerthellaceae bacterium | reverse complement strand
GATCATGAACTGCAGCTGCTTCTCGGTATTGCCGGGGCCCATGGGGATGGCCATGGCGCCGAGCAGCTCCGCGCCCGCTTGGAAACCGATGCCCGCAGTCCACAGGCCATAGCCAGGCGTAATTTGGATTCGATCGGCGGGCGTGACGCCGGCGTACTCGTAGCAGCGCGCGAACTGGATGGCCCAATCCTCGATGTCCTTCTTGGTGTAGGGGATGATAACGGGCGTGCCCGTCGTACCCGACGAGAATGGGTTGTAAACTTGGTTCCTTGAAGTGACTTTGAGATGGGAGCCCTCTGAC
>CAYOBD010000077.1:0-9094 GCA_964402005.1 uncultured Eggerthellaceae bacterium | reverse complement strand
GACGAGCTGTGGATGCGCACGATCTTCTCGGGCGGAACAGCGGCGATCCCCAGGGGATATGCCTCGCGCAAATCGGCCTTCTCCGTGAACGGCAGTTTCTCGAAATCCGCCTGCGAATGGATGCCGGCGATATCGATGCCGTCGAAACGTTTCGCGTAGAACGGGCTGCGCTCCTTGAGCGTGGCGAATTGGCGCTCGATAGCCTCGAGCTGTTGCGGTTGCATCTCCATGGGATTCCCTCCGTTAAGCCTGTTTTCTTGCAGGGGTCATTCTACTACTAAGGAGAAATACTTAGGAGAAATCCAGGAGGGCGAACAGAACAACGAACCGAGGCCTCAAGGGGATGGGTGAGCCGGGCCGTGGGCATGGCGCCGTCGGCGGTGGCCCACAATGGGCCAGGGGCCGGGGGCGGTGGCCCACAATGGGCCAGAGGCCGGAGGCCTGGCCCATTCTGTCTTACTCGGTTGCGATATCGATTGCTTGTAAGTTCAAATCCACGAAAGCGGGCTTCACGCAGATGCGGATGGCGTTGCGCAGATCGTCGAGAGTGAGCGGCAGGCGCCCAGTGGCGATTGCGCTGGCAAGTAGCACTGTGTTGAGCGCACGACGGCTGCCTAAGCGGTCGAGCAGAACGTCGTCGTCCACAACCACCAACCGTTCGGACACAGCGGGAAACATCGCCTGCAGCTCCTCGATTACCTGAGCCGCATTGTATGCCGCCCCGAACAGCGACGCGGTAACCGGTTGAATAGGAGTGCGCGCCGTTACCAAGAACCCGCCAGGTGCAAGATAGTCCAGCATGCGGGCAGCCTCGGCCGGCTCAAATGCGATCAGCGCGTCTGCGGTGCCATATGCGATCAGCGGCGAATGCACCTGCTCGCCGCGATCACCCATACGCACATGCGAAACCACTGACCCGCCACGTTGCGCCATGCCGATGGTCTCGGCCGTGCGCACGTGCCAGCCCTTCTCCTGAGCTGCCTGGGCAAGTATCTTCGCAGCGAGCACAGTCCCCTGCCCGCCAACACCGGTCAGCATGATATCAACCACGAGAGCCACCTCGTTTCCAGGAATACCAATCTTTCTGAACAAACGACTCATCATCGAAGGGGATATCGAGAAACACCTCTGATCCGCTGTATCCGTTTTCGACGGGTTCGTATATCTGCCCGTCCTCTTCGTAGATGAACTCATCTGCCGATCCATAGCCGTACTCATCGTCAACGGGCTCCATGAGCTCGGTGTCCCCGACAGGCTGATTGGGCTCGGCTTCATCGGACTCCTCGGACTCTTCGACCCCTTCATCCTCTTCGGTTTCTTCTGAATCGTCGTCTTCGATCTCTTCCGAGGCTTCAACCTCTTCGTCTTCTTCGGCCTCTTCCGAATCGTCGAATTCTTCGGATTCTTCGGCCTCTATGGCGTCTTCGCCGTCTTCGAGTCCTTCGAGCTCTTCGGGCTCTTCGGGCTCTTCGGGCTCGTCGACCCCGACGACCTCTTCAGGCTCTTCGGCCTCTTCAGCCTCTTCAGCTGGGGGTTCCTCGATTTCAGGCTTGTCTATATCTTCTGGCTCCGCTTCGTCCTCTGCTTCGGGTTCTTCGGGAGCGCCTACGACGATGATTTCGAAATCGTCTTCATCCATAGCCTTCTTCGCACCGTCGGATTCAGGCTCCTTCGGGCCGCCCACCACGATGATCTCGAAGTCGTCGATCTCGTCGGCGGCTTCATCTGCAGCAGCTTCGTCATCATCTTCCTCGATTATCTCTGCATCATCGTCTGCGAAATCCTCTTCGATGGCGTCCGCATCGGCTTCCGCAGGAGCCTCCGCTGCTTCATCACCGAGAATTCCTTCTGCCGCTTCTTCGATTGCTGCCGCCGCTTCCGCGGCCGCTTCTTCCGCTGCTGTTGCCGCTTCAGCCTCTGCCGCAGCTTCAACCGCCGCCGTTTCCGCTTCCGCAGCCTCTTCGGCCCCCTCGGCTTCTTCAGCCTCGTCGGCCCTGCATGCTTCGCGCCAGCTGACAACCTTGTCGATCATGCCCGTCGCCGACGGCCTGACTTCAGAGACCCTCTGGGCAGCAATCGCCGCTTCGGCGGTTCCCGCCGCAACGACGCCCGCAGCAGACCGCGCGCCCTCTGCGGGAACGATCGCCTGCAACGAGCACACCTGCGTGCACAGGCCGCAACCGTTGCACTGGCTGGGATCGACAACCGCTTGCCCGCGCGACCCGCTCTTAGGACCGCGCACGAGCGGATCGAAGCTGATGGCGGGGCATCCGATTTCGGTGATGCAACGCCTGCAGCCTATGCAAGCCGCCCGATCGACATGCACCGGCTCATCCGGTTTGCGCAACTGCACGCACGGCGAAGAGAAGATGATGGCACTCGGGCCCTTATAGGCGATGGCCGCTTTCGCTGCGACGATGGAGGCATCCTTGTCCAGCGGATCGGCGCGGAACACGCGCGAGAACCCATTCGCGTTCAACACCGCGGCAATCGAAAGAGGCTTGCGGTTTTCACCCATCAGCGTAATGCCCGTACCCGGGTGCGGTTGGCCGCCCGTCATCGCAGTCGTGGCATTATCCAATACGACCACGGTTATGTCATGCCCGTTGTAGGCCGCGTTGGCAAGCCCCGGCATGCCGCTGGCGAAAAACGTCGAGTCGCCGATGAATGCGACCGCCTTCTTATCGGGGTCGGCTACGGCGAGCCCCTGCGCCATGGTCACGCCCGCGCCCATGCACAGGCAGGTATCGACCGCATCGAGCGGCTTGGCATTGCCCAGCGTATAGCAGCCGATGTCGCCGCACAGTACCGCCGGCGTCGAACCGAGCGCCTGCTTGACGGCATAGAAGCTTCCACGATGCGGGCATCCTGGGCATAAAACAGGAGGCCGTATGGGCAAATCGCCCTCGTAGACGAAAGCCTCTTCAAACTCGTCGGCATCATCTTCTGTCTCCAGCACCTCGTCCTGTTCTGCAACCTCAGGGCGGATCGCCTTCGTGTCCAGAAACGCCGCGATGCGGGCAGCGATGTCATCCACATCGTTCTCGCCGCGATCCAACGCTTCGCCCGTCTGTTTTCCGTGCACGGCATACGCCGCATGAGTGCGCCCGGCAAAGCGCAGAAGCTCGTCTTCCAGAACGTAATCCAGTTCCTCGATTACCAAGATGTCAGTAAGGCCATCGGCAAACCGCGCGAACGCCTGCTCGGGGAACGGATACGGCGTGCCGATCTGCATGAAACGGCATGCCGGCAATTCCACGCCCGCCATTTCGGCGCTATCGGCCACGATGCGCATCGCCTCGCGCACATAGGCGGCGCTCACCCCGCCGGCAACGATACCCAGAGCCAACGTGCGCGGCGCGGCATGGCGATGCGCGCCTCCCTGCCCCGCAGGCGCAGGAGCCACAATCTGGGCACTGCCGTACTCTTCTACCTGATTGAAGGCAACCCAGGGATATTCTTCAGAAAACATGCTTGCTATCTGCGGCAAGCGCGCGTTGATGTCCGCATGCGCCGCATAGGAGCGCCGTGGGAAGATAACCCATTTGTCGGGATCGTGCTCGAAACCGCCATCGGGCACTTCCCGCGCCTCCGTCTGCTCGGGCACATCGAAAAACGCCGAAGCATGGTCAACGCGCGTGGTGGGACGCACGATAACGGGCGCTTGGATGCGCTCGGATAGGTCGAATGCGGCTTTCACCATCTCGTAGGCTTGCTCGGGCGTCGCCGGATCCAGTACCGGCACCTTCGCGAACGCTGCAAACCGACGCGTGTCCTGCTCGGTCTGCGACGATATGGGGCCTGGATCGTCGGCAACGATCAGGACCAGGCCACCGCGCACGCCCACGTAGTTCAAGCACATCAGCGGATCGCTTGCTACATTCAAGCCCATCTGCTTGCAGGTGAACAGGCAGCGCGCACCCGCCATCGAAGCTCCGCCCAAAAGCTCCAGGGCCGCCTTCTCGTTGGTCGACCACTCCACATGAACGCCTTTGGCCGCGCCAGATGCATGCAGCCGCCCGATCGTCTCGATAATCTCCGATGACGGCGTACCGGGATACCCTGCCGCCACGCGCACGCCCGCTTCGAGCGCCGCGTATGCCATCGCCTCATTGCCCATCAGCAGCTGTTTTGCCATAATGCCCGCCTTTGAGGGGTGGAACATCTATCCCGAAAAGACGCCCCACGATAAGATTTGCATCGTTCCTGACTTTATGCGGAACGCCCCTCCGGGATCGGCGTTCCATCACCATTCGGCAGAATGGCGGAGCTATTCCGCCATTGCCGCTTTGAAGTCTATGATCTTCTGGCGTGCTTCTTCGTCGCCGCAGCCCAGCATTTGAACAGCCAGGATGGCCGCGTTCTTCGCCCCGTTGATGGCAACGCACGCCACAGGCACGCCGCTGGGCATCTGCACCATGGAAAGCAGCGAATCCAGACCGCCCAAATCGCTCGTCTTCATCGGCACCGTGATAACCGGACAGGGCGTGTACGCAGCCACGACGCCGCCCAAGTGCGCCGCCTTACCCGCTGCTGCGATGATCACGCGCATGCCGCGCTTATGTGCACCAGACGCCCATTCATGCACTTCGGCGGGCTTGCGGTGCGCACTCGCCACTTTCACCTCGTAGGGAATGCCGAATTCGTCCAGCTGCTGCATGCACGGCTCCATCGCCGGCATGTCCGACTGCGACCCCATGATGATGCCCACCACAGGCGCAGCACCTGTTTGCTCTGCCATCTCGTCCTCCTCGAACGCAAACGTAACGCCCCTATTATACGAAAAATGAGCCAGGTGCCTGACCCCTGGCTCATTCCGAAAAGTGGGCCAGAGGCCTGGCCCCTGGCCCACCTGTGACCCCTGGCCCAAGATGGACCGGCACCCAGCGCCTGGCCCATTCCGTTGCCTATTTATTATGCGGCCTCGGCTGCCGCTGCAGCCTGCTCCTCCTCGGTGGGAGCCACGGCAAACGAGCCGTCGTTCTTCTCGAAGAAGACCACATCAACCTGCCCGCTGCATGCGCCGCTTCCCCGATTCGAACCACGCACGGTGCCATCGACAATCGACACCGAAGTGATCAGGCACGGATACGGTCCTGCGGCAAGCTCCTCGACGATTTTCTCAGCCTGAGCATAAGACTCGCATTGGAACGTCACCGTCACCGGTCTCATGATGTATTTAGAGGACTGCACATCCAGCTCGTCGAAGCTCAATTGATACGACGTCGCAGACGACATAACCGAATCCAAGCGCGTCATTAGCTTCTGCATGTTGTCGTACATGGGGATGGGCGTGGGCTTGACGCCCTGAGCCTTGCGCTGCTCGATTACCTTTTCCATGTAGTCCATTTGCGATGCTTTCGCAGCGGTGATGGTGATCTGCTCATTCACCGCAGCGCTCTCACTCTCGATGCGTATAAGCTCATCTGACGTGCCCTTGAATACGAGCATGTACCATACGACGGCGAGCAGAACGATGATGAGTATCAGGATCAGGGTCTTCTCGCGACGCGAGAACGTATACGTTAGCATTGCCGACCCCTCCTATTCTTCCCGTTGGAGCGTAACGACCATGGTCGTCGTCACGTCCTCTACAGTCTGGCCGTTTGTCGAAGCAGTCGACACCGTCACGGATTTCACCAGCGGTTGCTGATACAGCAGATTGACGAGCGCCCCCGAGCTATTCAAGTTGATATCCTTGACGCTCATCGTGAGCACATTGCCCGACAGGTCTATCGATTCGATCGATGCGTGCGGCACGACGACCTTCTGCACCATCTCCATAACGGACATCGCGCTTACCGTCGAAGCATCGGGTGCCAGGTGCTCGGTATCGTATGATTCGTATTCCTCGAGCAGCTCGTCATAGCCCGCAATGGCTGTGCTCATTTCCGCCAGCTGGACGCGCTGCTGTTCCAGCGCCGCTTCAGCCTGGCCCACGCGAGCATAGAAGTCGATCACGCCGAACTTGATTATCAACCCGAGAATCACTACCAGCACGACGATAAGCGGAATCGAGCGCGTGCTAATCCGCGAATTCGCCTTAGCCACGGACAGGTTCATATAGGTTTTGGAGGGATACTCCGACTTCATCTTCGTTTTGCCCTTTTTCAGGCCCGAAAACGAGATCTCCTTACTCCATTCCAGCGCCACCTAGATCGACTCCCCTTCCATAGCGCCCGCTATCGCCAAGGCGCAAACGGTCGTGTCCTCCTGGCCGCGCGCCGCAGGGGGCAGCAGCGGATCGATCACGGTCGTCGGCACGGAAACCGCTGAGGCAATCGCATTTGTCAGATGCGGAATGCGCGCGCCACCGCCCAGGAAGTACAGCTGCCCGATTTCGCGATCCGGATTGTTGAAGTTGTAGAAGTTGACGACCTTGCTCACCTCGATGGCGAAATGCTCATAGATGGCCATGCAATCGGGATCGTCCAGCACGTTCTCGAAATTCGTCATCTTGTAGCTGTTGGCCGTATACGCATCGATGTCCTTGATGTCGGCAATCGTGCGGTCGATCTCGCTGCAGCCAATGTCGATGGTGCGCATCGAGTCGTAGCGGGACCCATGGAACATCGAAACCGACACGCCGCTGTGACCCAGGTCAACCAGCACGGTGTCCATATCCCTCATCTCGGGATGCTGTTCGTTGAACGCGCGGATCAACCGCATGTACGCCATTGGCGCAGGCGTGATCATCTTCAACTTGAAACCAGCCTTGCGCAGCATGACGCTGTACATCTCGATCAGCGACTTGGGCGCGGCGGCTGCATACAGGTTCATCTTCAAAACATTGCCCGACTCGTCGCGCACGATCTCGTCGACGGCATAGTCATAGGTGTATTCGTCCGGATCGCCCGTAACGAAGTCACGGAACTCATAGGGCAGGTTCAGCGTGAGCTCCGTAACGTTCATGGGCGGCATAGTCAGATAGCGGAAATACACCTGCGCTCCCGGCAGCACCAATGTGCAGTCGCGCTCGCGAATATGCGCTTCGGTGCGCAGCTGCTTCATGAATTGCACCATGGTCGCAGGCGAAACCATCTCGCCCTCGCTCGTTCCTCCGCGAATGATGTTTTCGGGCATGCGAGCCGTAATCAGCTGCATCGATGAACCGTTGCCCACCGCAAGCTTGCAATTACTCGTCCCGATATCGATTCCGATCATGCAGTCTCCCTTTGCAGGCCGAAGCTATCATAGCTAAATTATTGTAGCGCTAAACAAGCGATTGCAGCGACCAGAGCTGCAGTTTTATAACGAATGAGTGCGCTAGTTTTTCCCGCAATCCCATCGAATAAACCCTTCGCACAAGAAGTACTTGCTCGGTTTGCCTTCGATAAGCGTTTTCACCCATTCATTCACAAGCCGAGCAGCCCAAGATACCATGCGATGAACGGCTGACCTGCCAACATGGTGATGATGCAAGCTGCGGCGATGGACGGGCCGAACGGAATCGTGCGCTTGAGGGTGCTTTCGGGAATGACATCTTCGTCTGGAACCTCGCCGGCAATCGCATCATACGCAGCCACTGCGCCGCGCGGCGTCAGCAGCGACACGAGGATGCCGATGATGCATGCCACGATGATCAGGAACAATCCCTGTTGCCAGCCGAAATACAATCCTGCCACGAAGAACAGCTTGATGTCGCCGCCGCCCATCGTGGGACGGTCGAGCACTTTGTCGCCGATCAGCGTAACGATCAACAGCGCCCCACCCAACACGGCGCCTCCGATCAGGGAGGAAATCAATAGAGGCATGATGTCGGTGCCGCCGATGGCCCATGCGCCGGCCAGATATAGCGCACGCACCACAATGGCCGCTACGATGCAGCCGTTTGGAATCAAATAGGCATCCAGGTCGGTGAGCGAAAGGAACAGCAGAATAGCTGCGAACAAAAGCAGCTCGATCGTCTCGAGCGACAACCCATAACAGGCAACGATGCCGACAAAAGCCAGTGCGCACACGAGTTCGGTCAGTGGGTAGCGCACCGACACCTTCTGTCCGCAATAGCGGCAGCAGCCATGCGATGCCAACCAGCTAACGAGCGGAATAAGATCGCGCGCTGCGAGCTCGTGATTGCACGTGGCGCAATGGGAGCGCCCGCGCACGACCGATTCGCCGCGCAGCGACCGCCATGCCCAGCAATTGATGAAGCTGCCCACGACAAGACCGAGCAGCGCAGCGACCACCAGGATATACACAGTTATTGCAACAGACTCGAACAACATGGCTTCATTATAGCGTGCAGCAAAAGCGCCAAAAACTCCGTCCCTTAAACGTCCCAAAACGTTACGGAGTCCTTTTTTACGCCTGTTCGCCAGGCATATTGTTGCGATTGCGTTTCGTCTTGGAAGACACAACGAACCTAACGACATAACCCGCCGCTGCCCTTAGAAACCACAAGATAATGCGCATCGGCGAACACGCATAACAATCAGTAGTGGAAAGGCGTTTGGTTGAAGCAGAATTGCACGCCTCATCAGATAGAAATGCCCTATTACGTGGGAAAATAGCGAAAAATAGCGTCTCACTATATTGAATCGAACGGCGGCAAACGATATAATTTCGCACGGTGAGAGTGGAGAGGTCCGGATGACCTCTCTGGGAGAAAAGGAGCAAAAACATGCTTGAGACGCTGAAAACCCGGAAGGAAGAGCTCGAAAAGCGCGGTAAGAAAGGCTTCACCCTGATGGAGATGCTGATCGTCATCGCCATCATTGCCGTCCTGGTAGCCATCGCTATCCCGATTTTCACGGCGCAGCTCGAGAAATCGAAGGAAGCCACCGACATGGCTAATATTCGCTCTGCCTACGCAGAAGTCACGACCGCCTACCTGTCAGACACTGCTGCTCATGCAGCAACGGTTAACCTGCAGAGCAACACCACCGATTGGAAGAGCGATCCTAATGCAAAAATCGCCGGAGTCAAAGCCAGCGAGGTTATCGGCAGCGATACATCTGCTCAGACAACAATCGATGTTACCGTAAGTGCATCTGGTGTGGTTAAGATTGGCGAAAAAGAAGCCACGAGCAGCCAGCTCACTGGTGGAGTGGGAAACGCCGCATATCTCAACTTCTCAGCCTCTTATGGAGAGGGG
>CAYOBD010000076.1:0-9428 GCA_964402005.1 uncultured Eggerthellaceae bacterium | reverse complement strand
GCCGATGACAAAACCCTCCGTCCCCGTTGTCACCGTCGTCGGCTCAGTAATACAGCGTGAATTCCCGATATCGTTCGCATTCGCCGTTTGCGGCGGCATCCGAGCCGGTAAGGCGCGTCTCGACGCGAATGTCGAACAGGCCATGTTCGGAGCGCTCATAGAGATAGTCGGGCTCGGCACCCCAGTCGCGCACGCATTGCCAGTCGCCGTTCTCGTCGCGCAGCAGCATGCGGTATTCGACGCGGTCGGCGTCGCGGGGGCCAGTGAGCGCTTGGCAGCGGGCGAGCGTGCCGCCTTCAGCCGTCTGCGCGTCCACGAGCAGGCCCGATATGCCTTCAAGCGAATCCCAGTATTCCTGCTGCGTATAGAACGCGTCGGAATCGCCGGAATTCGGCAGGTCGGCGAGGAATGTGCCCAAAGCTTTGCCGAAAGCGGCTGCCCCAGCGCCGTTGAGGTGCGCATAGTCGGCGAAGAATTCGGGTTGCGCCTCGAAGACTTCGGGTTTCGCCAGATTGAAGTCGTAATAGGGCACGCCATGCTCCGCAAGCAGAGAGCTGATCATGTCGTGCTGTCCGAAGTAGCGATCTCCGTAATACTCGATGTTGTTGTCGGGCATGGGCACGCCGACGGCTATGAGTTCGATACCGTTTTCCGTGCAATAGTCGCACATCTGCTCGAGCGTGCGCATGCGATTGGGGTCGAGCGTCCCGTCATCGTTTTCGATGAAGTCCTTAGTGAAGTAGAAGCCCAGGTCGGTATCGGGGTTGTATACGATGCCGTACTGCCCGAATCCGCGCCCGGCGTACGTCCACGAAGGATCCTGCACGGTCGCCGCCTCAGCTGCGGGCATGCCCGAAAGGCGCATGCTCAGATTCTGCCCGATGGCCGAGGGGTTGGGATCCACGTGGTTGCCGACCCAGGGGAACAGGCAGTTCAGCGACACGCTGCTCTTAAGCGTATCTGGACTGAACAGCTGGCCGGCAATGGTCGCCGCCGTATCGGCCCAGCCGACAGCCTGGGCGCGTTCGCGCAGATAGGGACTCGCCGGGTTGTTAGCCGAGGAGCGATGCAGCTCGGTTATCGATATGCCCAGGATGGCGCGACGGATCCCGAAATCTTCGTAGGCGGTCTTCACGGCGACGAACGATTCCTCGATCGACTGGCTGGGGGAGGCCAGATTGTACGAAGACGATCCGAGTGCGGCATCGAGCGCTGCAGGATCGATGCCGTTGTGGATGAAGGATGAGCCAACGAGCACGGTGTCGACGGTCTCTCCCTTCTGCTCGGTTGCGGCGTAGTCGCCCCAAATCACCTGGCTTTTCGATCCGTAGGGTTCGAGGGCGAACGACAGGGCGACGTTCAACAAGGCCGCAGCGGCCAGAACGGCGATCACCTTCAGCGCTATTTTCGGCCTAGAAGTTTGCATACAGGAACTCTCCCGCCGAACCCGAATACGCGAACGAGAACACCACAAGCGCCCCGACAAAGATATAGATGACGGCGCGCAGCGCGCCGTTCCAAGTCAGGAAACGGGCGGCCACATCGCAGCCGCGCTCGCGGTTGAAGCTGACGATGAATACGATGATGCAGCCGATGCCCGCCATCACAAGTGTGATGCGCAGGTCAAAGAGGGGATGCGCTGTCATCCAGGTCATGAATTGCCCGGCGTCGAAATGGAACAGCGTGTTGTAGAAAGCTTGCAGGCAATCGCCGAAGTCGGTGAAGCGGTCGAAATAGCGCCCGATGTTCACGAGCAGGAATGTGCGCAGGATGGCGAACACGTGGTAGCCATGCGACTCCAGATTCACATGCAGTTTTCGGCCGAGCGCTGCGAATGCGGGCCGCATCATGTCTGATGCCGCGATGACCACGCCGTTGTACAGGCCCCACAGTATGTAGTGCGTCTCGGCCCCGTGCCAGAGTCCCACGAGCAGGAACACGACGATGTTGCCGATGCAGGCTGACAGCGTGCGTCCGACGTGCTTGCCCAGGTGCGCCGTGCCCCATTTATTCAGCCGCAGCATGCTTTTGTGCACGGCAAGCGGATAGAACACGTAATCGCGCATCCAGGCGCCAAGCGTTATGTGCCAGCGCCGCCAGAAATCTGCAAGCGACACGCTGAAGTACGGCTGGCGGAAGTTTTCCGCCATGTCGATGCCGAACAGGTGCCCTACGCCTCGGACCATGTCGATGCCGCCCGAGAAGTCGCCGTACTGTTGGATGGTGTAAAGCAGTATGGCGAACACGATGACGCATCCCGGCGTAGAGGGGTCGAGCCCTGGCTCTATGATGACGCCGGTTGTCTGGATGGTCCATCCATCCAGACAGATATTGACTATGCCGGAGAGCATGTCGGCGATCATGAATTTCTTCATGCAGCCGAAGCCGATCAGCAACAGCGAGCGGCGCGCCTGGTGCAGGCTGAAACGATGCCGCTCGTAAAGCTGGGTCGCCATGTGGTCGTATCGGTTGATCGGCCCTTGGATGAGCTGCGGGAAGAACGATACGAACAGCAGGTACTTGGCGTAGTTGCCCTCGGGCGGGAATTTGCCGTTGTAGCAATCGATCAGATAGCCCACCGACTGGAACGTGTAGAACGAGATGCCGAGCGGAAGCAGCAGGCTCGATGCCAGAAACGAGTCACCCATCCCCAGGCCATCAAGCAGTACGTTCCAGTATTTGACGTAGGCGAGCACGCCGAAGTTCACAAGCATGGCCGCAAGCAGCACATACCATTTGCGCCGACCGAACCGTGCCTTGATCGCTTTCTTCTCTTTGCGATCAGCCGCTTGCGCGCGGGCCTGCTTCGACCGCTCCTCGAGTTTTCCGAATGCGAGGCCTACCAGCCAAGTTGTCGTGGCGGTGAACAGGATAAAGAGCATGTTATGGATGCCTGTGGCGGCATAGAATCCCAGCGATCCAACGAGCAGCGCAATCCATTGCCCGCGTCCGACCCAGCGGCCGAGCGCGTAATAGACCGCAAGCAGTGCGGCCAGGAATATGACGAATTGCAACGAGTACAGCTGCACGGGCGCTCCAACAGCAGGTGGTACGGGCGGTTACTCAAACTGCATTATTCTACGCGAAGCCGATGCCGCAATGGGGCGGGTGCCGACTTACGGGCAGCAAAAACAGGGTTTTGCCAGAATCTGCAATAGCGCTGTGGCGCAATCTGCAGCTGTTTCGTGTCGCTCAATGATGCTGGATGGGTGTAGCGGGCGGAAAGCTCGTCAGGGCCCGCTTCGGCTAAACGCAACGGCGGCTGGGCAGAGCAGCTGCGGAACTCGCCCGCTTCGCGGGCTCAAACAGTCCTCGCTCCCGCTCTGCCCAGCAACCGTTGCAGCCGAAGAGGGTCCTGACGAGCTTTCTGCCCGCTTGCCATGCCAAGGCTCATTCTGGGCCGGCGGCGTGCGGATTTCCGCTAAATCAGCTCGATCAGATCCAGCTCCACATTCGCATTCGACAGGATGTCGCGGTTGCCGAAAACGCAGATGGCCTGCTTGTCTGCGACGCAGCTGAGCACGGGCGCCAAGGCATGTATGCCCTCGACGGTTGCACCTGCGGCTTCGCGGCGGATGCGCAGGCGCTTCTCCTCGGTAAAGCCCGTCAAGCACTCGAGACCCTGCTTGCGCACCAGCGAGCGCGGCTTGTTCGGCGCATCGAGGTTAGCGACCGTCGCAACGACGAAGCCCTCCATATCCTCGGCGCTGGGCTCGAAGGCGCCAAGCCATTCAGCTGCCTGCGCGAATCGCTCGAGCGTCTCGTCGAGATGGGGGTCGCGATACGAATAGAACTGCATGTTGCCCAAGCGCATGGACCTGAAGCCCACGCCGTAGGCGCCGCCTTTCACGCGCACCTCGTTCCACAGATAGTCGTACGACAGGATGCGCGCAGCCGTGAGCCACGCGCCCGTGAACGGCTCGTCGAGCTGGCGGCGATCCCAGCCGAGCGCGGCGAAGCAGATGTCGGTGGGAATGATGAAGCCCTCGTTGCGGCGTACGGGAGCAGGTATTTCGAGAATGGCCGGCGCAGCATCGATGCGTCCTGTGCCTGGATTCGCGTCCCAGAACCGACGGTAGTCCTCCTCGGATCCCGCGAAGCTGACAAGGCATCCGCTATCGCGGAAGATGCGCTGGGCCAGGTCGGCCAGCTTCTCCGTCAGCGCCTCCGCGCGCTCGTCGAAATGCTCGATTAAGTCGCATACGAATCGGTAGAAGCCGACGTTCCCGATTTGCTCGCGCAAAACCCCCGAAGGCATGAAATACGATTGCATACGGGTCGCCGCACAGTTGTGGCCGGAGTTGATGAAGGACTGCTCGAGTACGATCTTGTGCTGCTGCAGCCGGTCGAGGATCTTGCCCGTATCCGTAAGATCGGTTTCCAGCATGACCTCACGGGGCAGGGAAGCCAGCCAATCCACGTTGGAGGAAAGCGCAGAAGAGCCGACAATCAGCTTCGGGTGTATGTTGTTCGGGTCGTGCTCGTCGCCGAACACGTCCAGGAAAAACGACAGATTGCCGAGCTTGCCCTGTATGGCCGTGTCCAGCTCGGCTGCGGTGCGCTTCGCCGTGCCCAGCTTGCCCAGAGAGTCCACGAGAACCGTCACGTAGGGCAGCTCCTCGAAGGACACGCAGTCCAGGTCGAAATAGCGATACACGTAGATGATGCCATGCGTGGGCACATCGTGGCGCAGGCAGGCGATGGGCGCCGTTTCGTCCAAGTGCCAACCGGGACGCTCGGGCGCTTCGCCTATGTCGTCGATGGTAAGGAAGGGCAAAGTCGCGAGGGCCTCGGGCGTGTCGGGCGCCTCCTGAGCCGCGCGCAGCTCTTCCTGGTTGGCTGCGATGGCCGCCCGATCGTCATCGGTAAGCCCCGCCTCTTTCTCGGCGAGCTCCTCTGCGATGAAGTCCGGGCGCTCGGGCCTGGGATCAACCCATGAATAGGCTGAATGGTCGTTGTCCAAGAACACCTCGCGGGCGAGGTCCTCGAAATAGCCTTCGTCAAGGCGCTTGCGAAGCTCGACGAACAGATCCTCGTAGCGTAGGTAGTCGAGGACGGCGTCATCGTTGTAGAGCCAACCCGACAGCGAATCGATGGCATAGACGACGCCGTCGGACGGGCCCATGTCATGTTCGCGCATCTCGAATTCGGAATGCGCAAGGGCTGCGCGAATGAGTTCGCGGTCGAGCCCTTCGTCGAGGATGCGTTTGAGCTCGTATTCCATAACGACAGGTTGCCAGCCGTCATCGTGTTTCGGCATCTGGAACTGAACGACGGCAAACGGCTGCAGCACCGCTTCGGACACGAACGCATGGATGTCCTTTGCAGATCCTTTGTCCAGGAGGGCGCGCTTCAACGGCGCCTCATTGCTTCCCAAAAGCGCATCGAGCAGAATATCTACGGCGAACACGCGCAGGCGGTCGGAGGATTCGCCGATGACGTAGCCTGCGCCCATGCACTCGTTTTCGGGGGCGGTGTTCATCGGGATGCGCACTTGCCCGCGCTGGGGCTCCTGGTATTCGATGGCGCGCGGCAAAAGCGGATCCAGCCCGGCGGCTGCGCGCTCGGCATCGCGTTTGCGCTGTTCGTCTGCCACGGGCGTCAGATAGCGCTCGTCGAGGAATGCGAGGGCGCGGTCGATGTCCACGTCGCCGTACAGCACGATGTAGCTGTTGTCTGTTCGATAGTGCCTGCGGTGTTCCTCGAGGAATTGCTCGTAGGTGAGCGTCGGTATGCTTTCGGGAGTGCCGCCCGACTCGAATGCGTAGCAAGTATCGGAGAACAGCACGTTCTGCAGCCCGTTGTACATTATGGAATTCGCATCGCTCAGGGCGCCTTTCATCTCGTTGAACACGACGCCGTTGTAGATAAGTCCCTCGCGTTTGCCCTCATCGGCGAACTCGTAGTGCCAGCCCTCTTGCTGGAATATCGTGCGCTTCTTGTAGATGAGCGGGTGGAATACGGCATCGAGGTACACGTCCATGAGGTTGAACAGGTCCTTCTCGTTGGTGGATGCCACGGGATAGAGCGTCTTGTCAGAGAAGGTCATTGCGTTCAGGAACGTCTGCATCGAGCTCTTCAGCAGGTTCACGAACGGCTCCTTTACGGGGAAGCGGTCCGAACCGCACAGCACCGAGTGCTCCAGAATATGAAACACGCCCGTGTCATCGGCGGGCGGCGTGCGGAAGCCGATGGCGAACGACTTGTTGCTGTCGTCGTTTTGCAGGTACAGCAGACGTGCGCCGCTCTCTTCGTGGATGAGTACAACGGCCCGTCCGTCGATTTCGGGCAGATCCTCGCTGGTTTTCACGGTGAATCCGTGCAGGCTGGTTCCTGGGTCGAGAGTCATGGGCGATCCTTTCGTTGTAGTTCGCCAGGCGTTCATCACGCGGCAAGAGGACTATACCCTTGCGGCGCGGCAAGAGAGTTGTTCCTTTGTCACATGGCAAGAGAACCATCCCCTTGCCATCATCTTGTCACCTATAATTGTCGCACACGGATGGAAGGTCGCAATGACAAACGAATTCAAACACATCACGGTTACGCCTGAGCCCGAGGAGGACGTCGTCATCTACGCGGGGCTGGGTGCCGCGCACAGCGAAATGGCCGCTGCTGAAACCCAGGGCATTTCCTCTGATGAGGAGGTTGCCGAAGTTTTCGATGCTGCATCCGAGATTCATGATGCTGCCCAGGATGCCGTAGCCGATGCGCCCGCTGCTAGCACGGAGGGCGTGCCCGGAAGCGTCTCCGTCAGCTCGAACGCCGCGCCCGATACCTACGACGATGACCTGACGCTCGACGATCTGAAAAGTCCCATGCCGCTCAAGCAGCGCATTGTCATCATCGCGGTGGTTATCTGCTTAATCGGTGCAATCGTGTATTGCTTGGCTTTCATGCGGTAAGATTCAGGGACGTTCGAAGCGCTGCCGCGGGTATTCCGCGAGGCAGGAGGATGCAAACGATGGCAAACCGTAGAAAGCACAGCTCAGACGCGGAGCTTAACCAGAAAGACAACCCGATTGGCTTGACAGGGGCATTCGATCCCATCTCTGTCGATGATTCATCTACCTATGATGACCCGGTCGGTTTGACGCAGGCTTTCGGGCCTGTCGAAGACGACGAAGATGCTCCCAACTGGGACAACAGCGAGAAGTGGGACGGCTTCGATTGGAGTGTCCCGATGCCCGAGCCCGAGGTCGATGCCGCGGAATTCATGAACGCTCCCGAGCCCGAACGCCGGGGTCGCGGGCGCCATGCGCGCCATGCCGCCGCTAAAACGGAGGAGGCCGCCGAAGCGGCCGCTGACGGCCAAACTGCCGGAGCTGAACCTGCTCCGAATTCGAAGTCGGCCTTTGCGCTGCGCATGGAGAGTTCGCGCAAGATTCGCAAGCGCCTGGTTGTCACGATCGTCTTACTGCTGGTCATTTTCGCCGCGCTTGGATTTGCCGGCTATTGCTTGATCACCAACAAGATTCCATTCTTTGATCAGCCGCAGGCCGAAACCCAAGAGGAGGAGACATCGCCGAACGTGCCTGAAATTGTGGCGCCGAGCGGCCAGGACACTCAGGAGGTTACGGTTCAGACCGTCGATATCCCCGAGCTGGCGTCTCTGTTCGGAAAGACTCAGGAAGAGGCTCTGGGTCTGCTGCAACGCGGTGCGATGGTGACGAGTTCGGCTACGATCGATGACGAGGACAGCGCCATCAAGACGACGGCGACCGTCGAGTTGACGAAAGAGCCGGGCAATCCGCGCAGCGGCGGAAGCCCCAAGGTGTATCTGGGCTTGAACGAGGATGGCAAGATTGTCCAGGTGGGTTATTCCGCTCCTGCAGGCTCCCTGGGCTACGAAACGCTGAATTTCCAGGATGCCGTGAGCAAAGAGCACATCATCGAGCGTACCCTGAAGGCCATCGGGGCCAACGTGCAGGAAGGCACTGTGGCGCTGCCGGCCGACCCGAAGGAGTACACGACCTACGGATCCGACGGAACGACCGTCGTGAAGGAACGCCAGTCGTTCGATGGCGATGTTGAAGCGGGCGGCGTGCCCTGTTCATGGTCGGCTGTGCTGTCCTATGACTATACTTCCGCAAACATCTCTGGGAATTCTGCGGAGACGGTGCGCCTGATCTATGTGTATCTGACGGAGAAGTAGACGCAGATGGGTTCGTCGGGGAATCGCCGGGAACCCACCGAGGAGGAGGTGCCTGATCCTATGGCAGTGAATCTCGGCGAAGATGCCCGATTTGAAATCGACGTGCTGCTTACAGAGGCCATATCCTCGCTTGAAGGTGTTGCCGCCATCATGGCGGAGCTGGGCGAGGAAGAGGCTTCGCCGTCCATCCATGCGCGCCTGCATGCTCTGCGAGATGTTGTTGCGGTGTGCCAGTCGCGTTTGGAAACCGCTGCGAGCATGCTCGATATGTGAGCTGTGATAACATATTCTGTTGGTTTGAAAGGTAGTAACAGGAAGGACTTATATGTCAGGGCATTCGAAGTGGGCGACCACCAAACATCGCAAGGCGGCACAGGACTCGAAGCGTTCGGCCTTGTTCTCCAAGCTTTCGCGCAACATCACCGTCGCTGCGAAGGAAGGCGGCGACCCGACCCCCGACAACAATGCATCGTTGGCGGCGGCCATCGAAAAGGCCAAGGGCTATTCACTGCCGAAGGATAAAATCCAGACGGCCATCGACAAGGCGTTCGGCACGGGCAAGGACGCTGTGAGCTATGAGACGGTTACGTACGAGGGCTATGGTCCTGCCGGCATCGGCATCCTCTGCGAGGCTCTGACCGACAACCGCAACCGTACGGCTGCCGATGTGCGTGCGGCTTTCAACCATCACGGCGGAAACCTGGCAACTTCAGGTGCCGTTGCTTTCCAGTTCGATCGCAAGGGCCAGATCATGGTGCCGAAAATCATCGAAGGCGATGGCAAGAAGGTGGCAGACCGTCCAAACGGCGCTGCGGGCGATCCCGATGAGTTCGAGATGCTGCTGATCGACGCCGGCGCAGACGATTATGAGGACGGCGAGGACGAGTGGATCGTCTACACCGGTCCGACCGATCTTATGGCCGTGAAGAGGGCTATCGAGGCCGAGGGCGTCGAGACGAAGGGCGCCGAGCTCATCATGGTGGCGCAGAATCCGGCGACCATTTCCGTGGTGGATGCGAAGAAGGTCATGCGCCTCATCGACCGTCTCGAGGAACTCGACGACCTGCAGAACGTCTATCACACGATGGACATCACTGACGAGATCGCGGCTGCCCTCGAAGAAGAATAAGAGTTAGGAACCGACCTGTAACGCCCTGCGGGAGACCCCCGCATCCGAACCCGCTGAGGCTTAACGCAACGCCCCGCGGGCGAAGCAGCTGCGGAACTCGCCTTTCGCAAGTACAGCGAAAGGCTCAAACAGTCCTCGCTCCCGCTT
>CAYOBD010000075.1:0-9475 GCA_964402005.1 uncultured Eggerthellaceae bacterium | reverse complement strand
ACGAGCATCGTGCTGGCGCTGATAACTCGCGCCGCATTTGGATCGTGTATTCGTTTTTGATCTGGTACCAGGTGTTCTTCAAGGATGTCGATTGAACTGGAGTGAATGAGCCGGTGGGGTCTGACCCCGATGGCTCATTCCAATCGGCGGCCGCGCTACGGCATTTCATTTAACCTACTCGAAACGAGGTTGAAACAGCCGTGCCATGTTGCACTCCTAGACTATGAACCATGATGCGGGCGTTTACCCGCGAGACGGATTCGACTTTGCCGGGGGGCACTATGGCATACGAAGCGAAGTACGGGCTCTATCGATCCGAGTTCGAACATGACGCATGCGGCATCGGAGCGCTCGCGAATTTGAAGGGAAAGCGATCGCACCAGATGATTGACGATGCCCTATCGGTGCTCGTCAATCTTGAGCACCGTGGCGGCGTCGGATTGGAGCGCAACACGGGCGACGGTGCGGGGATCCTCTTCCAGATTCCGCATCGGTTTTTCCGCAAAGAGGCCCAGAAGTGCGGGCACCTGCTTCCCGCATTGGGCGATTACGGCGTTGCTATGCTGTTTTTCCCGATCGACGACGAGGGTGTCTCGTGCGCCATCCGAGTATTCGAGGAAGGTTGCGCGCGCTGCGGCATCCCGTTGCTGTTCTGGCGCGACGTACCGACCGACCCCCATGACTTGGGTGAGACTGCGCGCTCATGCATGCCCACTATCAAGCAGGCTTTCCTTGCCCGGCCAGCAGATGTGCAGGCTGGCGAGGAATTCGAGCGGCGCCTGTACGTGTGCCGCCGCACGATTGAAAAGGCTGCGGCGACCGATCCGGGGCTCGCGGGGCGCATCTTCTATGTGTGTTCGATGAGCGCCCGAACGATCGTGTACAAGGGAATGCTCGTGTCGACCCAGATGAGGCGCTTCTTCTGCGATCTCGATGACGCTTCGACGGAGACGGCGCTTGCGCTCGTGCATTCGCGCTATTCGACGAATACGACGCCGTCGTGGGAACGCGCGCACCCGAATCGCTACATCGTGCACAACGGCGAGATCAATACGCTGCGCTGTAACGTCAACTGGACGCGGGCGCGCGAGGCGAATCTGTATTCGCCGATTATGGGGGAGGATTTGGAGAGCGTACTGCCGATACTCGCCGGGGAGGGATCCGACTCTGCGATGCTCGACAACTTGCTCGAATTCGTGACGATGAACGGACGCTCTTTAGCGCGAGCTGTTTCAATGGTGCTGCCCGAGCCGTGGGATAAAAACGACAACCTTTCCGGCAAGCGTCGCGCTTGGGACGAGTACCAGTCGATGCTCACCGAGGCGTGGGATGGTCCCGCTGCCATAGCGTTCTCTGACGGGTGTGTAACGGGTGCGGCGATTGACCGCAACGGCCTGCGGCCCGCGCGCTATTACGTCACCTCAGACGATCGGCTGATACTGTCAAGCGAAGTGGGAGTGCTCGATGTCGATCCGGCGACCGTGCTGATTGCGGGCAGTCTTGGTCCTGGTCAGATGCTGCTTGCCGACCCTAATCAGGGCCGCGTGCTGTTCGATGACGAGATCAAGGATGCCTTTGCGAACGAGAAACCCTATCGCAGCTGGATCGATGCCGAAACGCTCGCGCTTGACGAGTTGGCGGAGGAGCCCGCCTCTGGCTCGTCGCTCCCGTCCCAGCCAGACGACGCCATTCCGCTCTACGAGCGCCAGGCTCAACACGGCTACTACTTCGACGATATCGAGGAAGCCATCATCCCTATGGCGCGGAATGGTGCAGCGCCTCTGGCATCGATGGGCGCCGATATCCCGCTTGCGTGCCTCTCTGAGCAACCGCGGAGCTTCTTCGATTATTTCAATCAGCTGTTCGCGCAGGTTACAAACCCGCCGATCGATGCGTTGCGCGAATCTTTCATCACTTCGACCATGCTCTACGTGGGCAACCACGGAAACCTGCTGGAGGACGCGCGTTCGAACTGTCGGCTCGTGCGCCTCGACACGCCCCTGCTTGATCGTGCGCAGTTCGACGCGCTCGCGCATATCGGGCGGCACGGGTTCAAGGCATGTCCGCTCAGCGCTGTCTATTCTGCCGATGGCGGGCCCCATGCGCTCGCTGACGCATTGGGCGCCTTGCGCAGCGAAGCCGAATCTGCTGTGCGCGCCGGGGCGGATCTGATTGTGGTATCAGATCGGGCGAGCTCAGGTCAGGTGCCAATACCATCGCTGTTGGCGGTTGCCTCAATACATAACCATCTGCTCGCGAAAGGGCTGCGCACCCATGCGGACATCATCGTGGAAACCGGCGATGCCATTACGCCGCACGACTTCGCGGCGCTCGTGGGCTATTCCGCATCAGGCATCTTCCCGTACCTCGCCCACGACACAATCGCCGACTTGTGTGAGCGCGGCGCAATCGGACTTGGTGCAGATGAGGCCATCGCCAACTACAACCGTGCAATCGTGGCTGGCATCGTGTCCGTCATGTCGAAGATGGGCATTTCGACCATGCAGGGCTACCATGCCGCCCAGGTGTTCGAGGCGGTGGGGCTCGCGCCTGATCTGGTCGACGAGCACTTAACCGGCACGGTCAGTCGCATTGGGGGGCTGACCATCGAC
This sequence comes from uncultured Eggerthellaceae bacterium, assembly GCA_964402005.1. Classification (GTDB taxonomy): domain Bacteria; phylum Actinomycetota; class Coriobacteriia; order Coriobacteriales; family Eggerthellaceae; genus CAYOBD01. The sequence goes on along the minus strand of CAYOBD010000075.1, from coordinate 6,863 downwards.
GATGTCCAGCGTGAATGCGACGCGCGCCAACAAATGGCGCTACGCCTGCGGAAGAGCCCATCGCCCGACCAGCTGCCGAGTTCCGGCTTAACGTCGTGGCGCCCCTTAGGCGGCGAGGAGCATCTGATCAATCCACTGACTATCAACCTGTTGCAGCGAGCCGTGCGCGACAACAACGCGGCCCTCTTCGAAGAATACAGTCATTCGGTGCATAAATCGGGCCGTACCATCCTGCTGCGCGATCTACTGGAGTTCGTGCCGTCGGGCAAACCCATCCCCCTGGATGCCGTCGAGCCCGCCAGCGAGATCGTCAAGCGCTTCAACACGGGAGCCATGAGCTACGGATCCATATCGCGCGAGGCCCATGAATGCCTGGCTATCGCCATGAACCGTCTGCATGGGCGCTCGAACAGCGGCGAGGGCGGCGAGGATTCGGCGCGTGAGGTGACGTTGCCGAATGGCGATAGCAAGCGTTCGGCAATCAAGCAGCTGGCATCGGGGCGGTTCGGCGTTACGAGCCGCTATCTGATGAGCGCCGACGAGATCCAGATCAAGATGGCTCAGGGCGCTAAACCCGGTCAGGGAGGCCACCTGCCAGGTGGGAAGGTGTGGCCGTGGATTGCGCGGGCGCGGCGTTGTACGCCGGGCGTCGGATTGATCTCGCCGCCGCCACACCACGATATTTACTCGATTGAGGATTTGGCCGAGGTCATCTTCGATATGAAGAACGCCAACCCGCATGCGCGTATCTCGGTGAAGCTCGTTGCCGAGGCAGGTGTGGGCACCATTGCTACGGGCGTGGCGAAAGGCGGCGCGCACAAGATTTTGATTTCAGGCAGCAATGGTGGTACCGGCGCCGCTCCGCGCGACTCGATTTACCATGCGGGTTTGCCGCTTGAGCTGGGTCTTGCCGAAACCCAGCAGACGCTGTTGCGCAACGGCCTACGTTCACGCGTAGTGCTTGAGGCCGATGGTAAGCTGATGGATGGTCGCGACGTGGCGATTGCGTGCCTGCTGGGGGCTGAAGAATTCGGGTTCGCCACGATGCCGCTCGTGGCGATGGGCTGCCTGATGCAGCGCAACTGCCACGAGGATTCATGCCCGGTTGGCATCGCCACCCAAAACGGCGTGCTGCGTGGGCGCTTCTGCGGAAAGCCCGAATATGTTGTGAACTACATGATGATGGTGGCCGAGCAGCTGCGTTGCATTATGGCTGACTTGGGATTCGCGACCGTAGACGATATGGTCGGACGCACCGATTGTCTGCGTCAGCATGACGTCACGACCAGCTGGAAGGCGCAGCTGCTCGATTTGTCTGGCTTGCTTGTGCAGGCGCATGCCGAATACGGCCAATCGATACCTGGCGCGAACAGCCCTCATTCGGTCGCGTCGTGCGCTCCCGAGAACACGCTCGGACGCACATTGGATGCGACGTTGCTCGTTCCCTACACGAATGATGCGCGCTCCACGCTCACGCCGCAGCGCTTCCACATCGATATCGCCAACGTCAACCGCTGTGTCGGCACGATGCTCGGTTCGGTGGTTACCGGGCGGCATGCAGAGGGACTGCCGGATGAAACGCTGACGATCGACTGTACGGGATCGGGCGGCGTGAGCTTCGGGGCATTCCTGCCAGCAGGCATTACGCTCAACATTCGAGGTGAGGCAAACGATTTTCTGGGCAAGGGACTCTCTGGCGGAATCGTAGCGGTTGCGCCGTCTCAGACGGCAACTTACCGGCCCGAGGAGAATATCGTTGCCGGCAACGTCGCCTTCTACGGGGCGACAGCAGGTTGGGGATTTGTGAACGGCTTGGCCGGTCAACGATTCGCTGTACGTAACTCGGGGGCAACGCTTGTAGTCGAAGGCGTCGGCAACAACGGATGCGAGTATATGACGGGCGGCACCGTCCTCATTTTGGGCGAAGTCGGACTCAATTTCGCTGCCGGCATGAGCGGCGGTGTGGCGTACGTGTACGACGCGGAGCATACGCTCGCGGAGCGTTGCAATCGGGATATGGTCGACCTGAAAGCGCCCGATCGCGAGGAAATCGGGCTCATCAGGCGCTTGGTTGACGAACATGTGCGCCGCACGGGCAGTCCGCTGGGCGTAAAGCTGCTGTATCGGTTTAGCGACATCGCTGCCGATTTCGTGAAGGTAATACCGCGCGAGTACGCGCACATGATGGAGTTGACGGAGAAGCTGGAAGCTTCGGGCTTGACTCATGACGAGGCAGTTGAGCGCGCGTTTGAGCTAAGGGAGCAATAAGATGGGAAAACCGTGTGCGTATCTGACGATAGGACGCAAAGAGCATGGCGTGAGGCCGGCTGAAGAGGCGATAGGGGATTTCGGCGATTTTACGGTAGATCTGCCTGCAGAAGAGCAGCGCGACCAGGCGAGCCGATGCATGAATTGCGGCGTTCCCTTCTGCCAGAGCGGTATCGCCTTCAACGGTGCGCGGCACTCGACGGGGTGTCCTCTGCACAACCTCATTCCCGAGACGAACGATCTGCTGTATCGCGGCCGCATGGACGATGCAGGCCGCAGGCTTTCGCTGACAAACCCGTTTCCCGAGTTCACGGGCCGCGTGTGCCCGGCGCCTTGCGAAACGGCATGCAACCTGGGGCTCAACGATGATCCGGTGACTATCCACGACAACGAGCGCGCCAAATCCGATTACCTATGGGAATGTGGCATCGATCCGCTGCCAGCCGCCGGGCCAGACGCTCCTCTGGTCAGCGTCGTGGGGTCGGGTCCTGCCGGATTGGCGGCCGCCTGGGAGCTTGCTCGCCAAGGCATGCGCATACGCGTATACGAACGCGACGGGCTGCCCGGCGGCCTGTTGACTTTTGGCATCCCCAACATGAAGCTGCCGAAACAGGTGGTCGAGCGCCGCATCAAGCTGATGGAAGCAAGCGGCATCGAGTTTTGCTGCGGGGTAGATGCTGCAGGAAAAGCCGAAGAGATCGCATCTGAATCTGCCGCGGTCGTGCTGGCATGCGGTGCTCGCGCGGCGCGACGCCTGGATATACCTGGTGCCGATGCGGCTGGCGTGCATTTCGCCCTGGAGTACCTGACCGAGGCGACGAAGACGTTGATCGAGGGCAGGGACGCGGCTATCACAGCGAAGGATAAGGATGTTGTCGTCATCGGGGGCGGCGATACGGGAGTCGATTGCGTGGCGACGGCGCTCCGTCAGGGGGCGCGCAGCGTTTGCCAGGTCATTCGAGCAAAGCAGCCAGCCGACGCGGTGGACGTCCAAACTGCTTGGCCTGGTCCACGAGATGCTTATGGGCAGGGTTACGGCCATCGGGAGGCTTGCGCGCGCTTCGGTGCGGACCCGCGGATCTGGTCGACTGACACCGTGGCATTCGAGGTCGATGAGGCCGGAGATGTTGCGGCGGTCCGCGTGAAGCCCATCCCTGACGGGGAACCCTACGAGGTGTCGGCCGGCTTGGTGCTTATTGCAAAGGGCTTCACCGGTCCTGAACAGTCGGTTTTGGATGCATTTGCCGGATTCGACAATGTGCATCTGGCTGGTGATGCGCGGATGGGTTCGACCTTGGTGGTTACCGCTATCGCCGACGGTTTGAAGGTCGCAACCGCCGTGGCGGAAGAGCTTGCAGGATGAACTGGCGGACGAGTCGATCTCCCCAGGGGTAATCGGTCCACCCGTCAGCTCGGCGATGGAGCGCCGTCAGGAAAGGACATGCCGTGAAATTCACAAAGATGCAGGGGCTGGGTAACGACTATGTGTACGTGAACTGCCTGGAAGAACAAGTCGACGATCCTGCGGCAGTCGCGCGCCTGGTGAGTGATCGGCATTTCGGAATCGGGTCAGACGGGCTTATCCTTATCAAGTCGTCCGATACGGCAGATTTCTTCATGGAAATGTACAACGCAGATGGTTCGCGTGCGGCGATGTGCGGAAACGGCATCCGTTGCGTGGGCAAATACGTGTACGACTATGGTCTTACAGAAAAGACCGAGGTTGATGTGGATACGCTTGCTGGCGTGAAGCACCTCGTGCTGCAGATCGAAGACGGCTCGGTGGAGATGGCCACGGTCGATATGGGCGAGCCTGAGCTTGTTGCCGAGCATATTCCCGTTCTGGCAGATAGCTCGCCGGTCGTAGCCGCGCCGATCGAGGTTGCAGGGCGACGTTTCGAGATGACGTGCGTCTCGATGGGCAACCCTCATGCGGTGGTCTTTGTGGATGGCACGGCGGATTTCCCCGTCGAAGAAATCGGGCGGTCTTTCGAAACGCATCCTGCGTTCCCCGAGCGCGTTAATGCCGAGTTTGCGGAAGTGCTCAGTCGCACTGAAGTGAACATGCGCGTATGGGAACGGGGAACCGGCGAAACGCTTGCGTGCGGTACCGGTGCGTGTGCGACTGTCGTCGCATGCATCCTGAACGGTCTGACCGATGATGAAGTGACGGTCCATCTGCTGGGTGGCGATTTGCAGATACGCTGGGATAGGGAATCGAATCGGGTTTTCATGACCGGTCCTGCTGCAACCGTATTCGACGGCGAGATCGATATGGGAATGTTGATGGGAAAGTGAGAATGGGGTGTCCCGGGCCGTCCGCGACGAATCATTCCTGCCCATCCGTCCGTCGAGCTAAAGGAAGGAAACCATGGCCAAAGCGAACGAAAACTACCTGAAGCTTCCCGGGGACTATCTGTTCTCGACGGTGGCTGCCAAAATAGCCGAATATGGCGAAGCGCATCCCGAAAAGGCGGCTCGCATCGTGCGTCTGGGCATTGGCGATGTGACTCAGCCATTGGCGCCGTCGGTTGTGCGGGCGCTGCACGAGGCGGTCGACGAGATGGCCGATGCGCGGACTTTCCGCGGATACGCTCCCGACGGGGGCTATGACTTTCTGCGCGAAGCGATTGTCGCGCACGATTATGCCGCGCGCGGTGCGAACGTGCAGGTTGATGAGGTGTTCGTGAGCGATGGAGCCAAATCGGATTCGGCGAACATCCAAGAAATATTCGCCGCCGACGCGAAGATCGCCGTATGCGATCCCGTATATCCGGTCTACGTGGATTCCAATGTCATGACTGGGCGGACAGGCGACTACAATCCGCAGACAGGCCTTTGGAGCAACGTGGTGTACATGCCCTGCACGCAAGTCAACGGGTTTGCACCCGATCTGCCGGATCAAGATGCGGGCATATCGCTCATCTACCTGTGCTTCCCGAACAATCCGACTGGTGCGGTAATCGACAAGCCCAGACTGCAGGCATGGGTCGACTATGCGAACGAGCATGGTGCCGTCATCGTCTACGACGCAGCCTACGAGGCATACATCGCCGATCCGACGCTTCCGCATTCGATTTATGAGTGCACGGGAGCGCGAACCTGCGCGATTGAAATCCGCAGCTTCTCGAAGAATGCGGGTTTCACAGGGACGCGTTTGGGGTACACCGTTGTGCCAAGCGATTTGCGCGACTGCGACGGCGTATGCCTACGCGACCTGTGGGCGCGGCGTCAGGGGACGAAGTTCAACGGCGCGCCCTACATCGTCCAGCGTGCGGGTGAGGCCGTCTACAGCGAGCAGGGAAGAAGCGAGACAGCTGCGCAAGTGCGTTATTACATGGAGAACGCCCAGATTATCCGCACCGGTCTGAGCGATGCGGGATACGAGGTGTCAGGCGGCGAGAACGCACCCTACTTGTGGCTTAAAGTGCCCGACGGCATGACCTCGTGGGGCTTCTTCGACGATCTGCTCGACACGATTCAGGTGGTGGGTACGCCAGGTTCCGGTTTCGGACCGAGCGGCGAAGGGTATTTCCGTCTGACCGCATTCGGTTCGCGCGAGGATGCCATCGAGGCCGTCCATCGAATCAAGGAGCTGTAGAGACGAGTCAACGGGGTCAGACCCCGGTGACTCGTCGATTGCCTCCGGTGAGAGTGAATCGATTTCCCCAGGGGTAACCGACTCGTTTCCGCTTTGGCGGCATCTTTTGCTCCTTTCGATTACAAGCACGTTTCGTGCCCGTTAAAACCAGATTTCGTAACACAGGCGAAAAGCGCCCTGGAAACGTCCGCTTTATCTTCGAATCAGTCCTAAAAGCAATTGCACTGCCGAGAAAGGGGCGATCCATATGGGACGAATCGCTGAAGAATACGGCACACTCGTGTTCAACGACCATACGATGCAGGAGCTGCTGCCGTCGGCCACCTACAAGGCGCTTGCAAAGACAATCAAACTGGGCAAGCCGCTTGATTTGGAAGTGGCCAATGTCGTGGCGCATGCCATGAAAGAATGGGCGGTCGCACACGGGGCCACCCATTACACGCACTGGTTCCAACCGCTTTCGGGAATCACATCCGAGAAGCACGACGCGTTCGTCGATCCGCAGAAGGACGGCCGCGCCATCATGACGTTTTCGGGTAAGGCGCTGATTCAGGGCGAGCCCGATGCATCCAGCTTCCCGAGCGGCGGCGTGCGTGCCACATTCGAAGCGCGCGGCTACACGGCTTGGGATCCAACGAGCTATGCGTTCATCAAGGACGACGTGTTGTGCATTCCGACGGCTTTCTGCAGCTACACCGGCGAGGCGCTTGACAAGAAGACGCCGCTGTTGCGCTCAATGGAGGCTATCTCGCAGCAGGCATGCAAGGTGCTCGCGCTTTTCGGCCAGGACGTATCGCGCGTTACAACGACAGTTGGCGCCGAGCAAGAGTATTTCCTGATCAAGGAGTCCGACTATGAACAGCGCCAGGATCTGATCCTGACGGGTCGCACGCTGTTCGGTGCACCGCCGTGCAAGGGCCAGGAAATGGAGGAGCATTACTTCGGTGCGATCCGGCCTACGGTAAGCGCTTTCATGAAGGAGCTCGACGAGGAG
>CAYOBD010000074.1:0-9505 GCA_964402005.1 uncultured Eggerthellaceae bacterium | reverse complement strand
GCCAGCGTCGATACGAGCGTCTTGCCTTCGCCGGTTTTCATCTCGGCGATCTGCGCCGCGTTGAGCGCCATGCCGCCTATCAGCTGCACGTCGAAATGGCGCTGCCCCAGCGTGCGGACGCTGGCCTCGCGCACGGCGGCGAACGCCTCGGGAAGCAGCGCGTCCAAAGACTCGCCCGCATCGAGCCGCTCGCGGAAGCGCGGTGTCAGAGCGCGCAGCTCCTCATCGGAAAGCGCCTGCATGCTCGGCTCGAGCTCCCCGATCTGAAACGCGATCTTCTGGTATGCCTTTACCTGCCGCCCTTCGCCTGCCGACAGTAGTTTCGAGAAAATGCCCATGTAATGTGCCATGCCTTTCATCTTGAAATATGCGCCGATAACTCTACCATACCCCGCGGCGCGCGGCGCGCGCCCGCCTGCCGCTCAGGGGCAATGCGCACGCAATCAACAAGCCGCCGTAACCGTCCCGCCATCTGCCATGAGAAGCAGCGCTCCGCTCAGGAGCAGGAGCGGGCGTCCACTCGCCGCAGCCCGCTAGCAAGCCGCCGTAACCGTCCCGCCATCTGCCATGAGAATGCGCTCGTAGAGCCTCTGAGCCTCGGGAGAGGGATCCACCCCCAGCTCGTCGCCGAGCGCGTGGCGCATGTCCTGGAATGTGAGCAGCGCAGCCGGCCGCTGCCGGGCAGCGTCCTGGGCGGTCATGAGCGCGATGTAGGCATCCTCGCGCGTGCGGTCGCGGCTGATTGCGGCGCGGGCCAGCCAAATGCCGCATTCGGGGCTGCCCATCTGCGTGATCCGCCGCGCGCCCGCGGACAGCGCATCGACCAGGCGCGTATCCAGCGAGGTCCGCACGCCCTCGATATAGGAGTCTCCAACTTCCTCGGGCACGATTCCCGTGCAGAAATCCCTATCCACCTCGGATATCAGTTCTCCCCACGCCATTTCGTCGGGCTGTCCGAACAGGAACTCGCGGCATATCGCGTCCAATCGCATCACGTCCGTCGCGACCATGCGGGCGTCGAGGGCGCAGCTCATGCGACGGCGGATGAGGTACGGGCATGTGCCGTCGGGAAGCGAGAGAGCGCGCCGCAGCGTCGAGAACACATTGTAGAAATTCTTGCGCGCGACATCCAACGTACTCGACGGCCATAACTGTCCGCAAATCGCGTCGCGAGCCAGCTCATGCCCGCAATTCACGGCGAGCATCACCAGAAGCTTGCGCACTTTTCGCCGGGAAATCAGGTGATCGTCGACGGGTACGTCGCCGATTGTCGTCTCGAGCCTGCCGAACAGGCGCACCCTGAGCACAGGAGGCCGTTTGATGACGACGGGCGTGCCTTCGCGCAACGCTGCCGCGTACATCACGTCGGGATGCGTCTCCAAATGGTCGACGTGCAAATCCCTGCTGCGCGACTCGTCCAGCTCGAAACGCATCCTCTGCCCCAGCACGGCCGTCTCGGCGTCGCGCAGCGCCAACATCGCGCTCGCTCGAAGCCGCGCCCGCACGTCCACGGCTCGACTCATGCGGGCATGCTCCAAGGCAAGCCCCGCCGCAACTGCGAACGAGTCGCCCCCGAGCGGACGGGCATGCGCCACGCGGTCGCACACGAATGACGCGATGTCATTGAGCGCTGCCGCGAGCCTGCTGCCTGCGGGTTGCTTTGCGAGCTGTTCTTGCTGCATGTGGCGTTCCTGCTCCGCAAGCCGTTCCTGCGCCACGCGCCGTCCCTGCTCCGCACGCCATACCGCCGAATCATCCCAGGCAAGCTCGGCGTTGTCCGCAAGATCGTCGAACAACCAGGCAGCCAAAATGCAAAGCGCATCCCCATCTTGGGGCGCTGGCTGGGCGCATTCGTAAGCGAGCAGGTCCGCAAGACGGGCCGGGCCCGCGTCCATCGCCAGTGCTCCGCGGGCGAGCATCGATGCGCATGCCGGCTCGGCCAGGTGATCTTCCGAATCGTTGTCGATGATCTCGCGGATTTCGCACAGAGCCCGCTCGGCCAGAGTGGCGTTTCCGTAGCGCACGAGGGCAGCGAGACACACCAGGCGAAAGCCCGGAGCCGCAGTCGCCGAGAACGCAAAACGGCGCACCTGCAGAATCGCTTGGGCGCCGTCCTGCAGGTGCAGACGGCAGGCGAGCTCGAGGACGGTCAGCCGAGAGCGGACGTCGGCCGGCGACTCCGCAACCGAAGCCACCAACCGATAAGCCGCCAGAAAAGCGCCGGCGCGTATGAGTCCGTACGCATGACTGGCCGCCCATGCGCCTCGCGCGCGACAAGTCACCATAAGGCGGACGATATCGCAAGCACGCTCGAAAAAACCCTGCTCGTAGGCGATATCCGCCCACGCCAAGACCATTTCGTCGCTCCGGGAGTCGTACAGGGCGATTGCGACGCGCCGCGCGACCGCTCTCGCCGCCGCCACCACCCCTTCGACGGGAAACGAACTGCAGTCGAACCGCTCGGCCATCTCGTCTATGCCCAGGTGCGGATAGTCTCGAGCCAACTCGGCAAGGCAGGCGGCAGTGTCGACGGGCGCGCCTGGAGCTGCGGCGACGCCCAGAGCTGCGGCGGCATCGTCGAGCGGGGCGGCACCCGAGGTCGCAGCAGCACCCGAGGTCGCGGCAGCACCCGGGGGCGCAGCGGCACCGTCGGGCGCGCCTAAGGCTTCAGCGGCGCTGCCAGACCCAACCATCATCATGCGCAGAATGATGGCAGCTCGATGCATCTCGAATTCCTCATCGAACAAGCCAGCCAGAAACGCGTCCAGCTGCTCTGGCGAACTGCTCCACGCAAGCGCGGGGATGCGCGTCGCCGCCGAGGTCGTCCGCATGCTCGCAGCGAGCGCCGAGTCCGCTCGCACGATGCGCCCATCTTCCGGATTCGGCATATTGCCCGACAGCGCGGGCGCTCCCCGAAGCACCGCCAGTTCACGATCGGACAGCAGCAGATCGACCGCATGCAGCACGACATGATCATCGAACGAATCGGCGCAGGCAGCTATCGAAGGGCTCCCCATGACAATGACCTCGCAGCCCGAACCCAGCAGGTGGGCAATCTGCCCGCGCAGCTTCTCGATGCGCTCCGCGTCCATGAGGGGCACGTCGTCGAACACAACCAGCGAAGCCGCAGCATCGATCGCCTTGATGCCCGAAGCGATTGCTTCCGCATCGAGATCGCGCAGGAAGCAGGGGCTTGTTCCGCGCAGCCAGAACACGTGGGAGAACCCGAAGACCGTATCGCAGTAGTCAAGGGCCAGAAACGACTTGCCGTATCCTGGCGGGGCGAACACGAAACGCGGCTGACGACGGTCGCGCAGCAACAACGCCACAAGCTCAGGCCGTTGGATGCAATGGAGTTTTCCCAGGTGAGACGGTCGGCGGCCGTTGCATGCCGCCTGCTTGATATATGAGGACATTTCGCAACCTTTCTAGGCTGCGCGTCCTGGCCGGGGATTGGATTCTAATGGATGCGCCCGTGCTTTGCAAGCGCCAAAGTCGTATCTCGAGCTTCTGCTACCTCATCACTCAGTTATAATCCGTACCGAGAGCAGGAATTGCTGCAAACACGGTGCACGCGACGGCTTCCGAACAGCGCTTCCGCCGAAGGAAACCGCCCCAAGACGAGGAGGACACCATGACGATCAGACCGCTCACCACCGATTTCTCCGTCCTTGATGAAGTTGGATTCGACCTGCCGCCCGTAGCGGTGAAGTTCGAGTTCTTCAAGCCCGAAGGCTACGAGCCGCTCGACATCCAGCTCGCCATGTGCGAGATGCCGCGCGAAGCCCAGAAGCGCGGCAAGGCGTTCTACATGACAAAGGACAACGAGAACTGCATGGGCAAAGGCGCTATGGGCATGACGGACGGGCCCGGCCCCTCGTGGGCAGAAGGCGGCCTGATCGGCGAACGCATGGGCATCTTCCGCGATGCCGGCGTCAATAGGCGCTGCATGACGCACTACACCGTCTTCGCGCCGAAGTCGGTGAACTACGTGCTGTTCGCGCCGCTACCTGTGCTCGATTTCGAGCCCGACATGCTCATCTTCACGGGAGACATCACGCAAAGCGGCACCATCCTGCGCGCGATGTCGTACATGACCGGCGAGCCGTTCGAGTCGATTGCGACGGCCGTTTTCCAATGCGCTTGGATGTTCCCCTATCCGTACTTGCAAAACAAAGTAAACTACATCACGTTGGGAACCGGCCACGGCACGACGGCGCGCGAGACGTACGAGCGCGGCGAGGTCATGGTCAGCGTGCCGGCGCCGTACTTCCCCACCATCCTGCAAGGGCTCAAGGAGATGGAGCTTGTGCCCGAGGCGTGGGCCATGGGCCGCGATGCGTGGCTCGAAGCCGAAGAGGGCATCTACGGCAAGATCGTCAGCGACACCGCCGAAGCGGGCTTGCTGTAACGACCTAAAAGCCATTTGGGGGTCTCCCCTTTTGGCCAACCGTTTGGGGAGTCTCCCCTTTCGGCCGGCCGTTTGGGGAAACACCCCTTTCGGCTAGCAATGGCGAGAGGGCGGGTTTTGCCGCCTAGAAATAGCAAATCGAGGGAAGGAACTGATATGGCAAATTCGAAGAAACTGATCGGGATCCTGATCGCGCTGGTGAGCGCGTTTGCGCTGTGCGCTGTGCTCGGCGCGTGCTCGGGCGGTTCGGGGGCCAACAAGGCGACGTTCCCGGGCAAATGGGTCATGACCGAAGTGTCGATGGGCGGCGAAACCATCACATACGAGGATGCCGATGCCGATATGAAGAAGGCCATGGAGGATACCTACTTCGATCTCAAAGAGGACGGCACCGCCGAGATCAGCGACATGGGAATGACCGCAACCACCAAGTGGGAGGCTAAGAGCGACACCGAGGCAACGATAACCGAAAACGATGTCACCATCACGATGAAGCTCGAAGGAGACAAGATGATAGTTACCAGCGACTCGGCTGATAACATCATCACGATGCGCAAAGCATAGGGAGACGCATAGCCGTTGCCGTTGTTTATGGGCCGGGTGCCAGGCACTCGGCCCATTTTGTATCTGGCACATGATGGGCATCGCCGCCCGTCGCGCCGCTCGGCGATGCGACCGAGCATCAACGCCCCGCCCCGTCGCGCGCACCCTTGCGCATGCCGCTTGCCCTATAATCATCCCAAGAGCAAACCCCCAAGACGAGGAGGCCGCCATGACGATGAGCCCGCTTACCACCGATTTCTCCAATCTCGAAAAAGTTGGATTCGACCTGCCGCCCGTGGCGGTCAAGTTCGAGTATTTCAAACCCGAGGGCGTCGAGCCGCTCGACCCGCCGCTGGCCATGTGCGAGATGCCACGTCACGCCCAAACGAGCGGCAAAGTTTTCTACATGGACATCACCAACGAGGACTGCATGGGCAAAGGCGCCATGGGCATGCTCGGCGAGGATCCCTCGTGGGCGACCGCCGGCCTCATCGGCGAGCGCATGTGGGTGTTCAAAGACCCCGGCGCCAACATCCGCTGCATGAAGCACTACACGTTCTTCCCGCGTAAGTCCGTGAACTACATCATTTTCGCGCCGCTTCCCGCCTGCACGTTCGAGCCCGACCTGCTGATCTGCACCGGCGACGTGAAGCAGGTCGGCGCCATCATGCGCGCGGCATCTTACAGCACGGGCGATGCGTTCGTGTCGATGTCCACGCCCGTGTTCCAATGCTCGTGGATGTTCGCGTACCCCTTCATCGAGAACAAGGTGAACTACTTCACGCTGGGCATGGGCCTGGGCACAGGCGGCCGCAAGGCGTACACGCCCGGTGAAATGATGGTAAGCGTTCCGCGTCCGCGCTTCCGCGACATCATGGAGAGCCTGGGCGAGATGGAGATCGTGAATCCCGCCTGGCAAGGCACGCGCGAGGAGTGGATCGAGAAGGAAGCGGGCATCTACGCGAAGTTGATCAGCGACGCCGAAGAGGCCGGCCTGGCGTAAGGAGCTCAGCGACGCCGAAGAGGCCAGCTTGGCGTAAAGACATTTCGGAAAACCGCACAAACAGGACTGTTTTCGGATTGTCCTCGACGTGCGGTTTTCCTATGGGCGGCGGCGCCGATTTTCCTACGAGCGATAGCGCCGGTAGATGCGCAGCACGACAAAGGCGGCGAATGCAGCGAGTACGCCCATGAGCGCATACGACACGGCGTAGGTGCCGGTCAGCACCATCAACGGACCGGGCAGCACGTTCATCAGCAGGCCGCCGAACGCATAACCGATCTGGCAGTCCTTGATCGACTTCGTGCGGTGCGCCTCGTCGGAAAGCTCGAGCGACCACACCGACGTGCCCACGCTTCCCAGCGAAATGCCCAGGCCTGTGCATACGGCCGCCACTACCGCCAACGGCGTACCGCCGATCGAAACGGCGCAGCATGCCGCAAGACCGACAAGGAGCACGGCGAAAACGCAGGCCGATGCCGTGCGCGTCCCGACGCGGTCGATGACCTCTCCCATCGCGAATTTCGCAACGGTCAGGCAGATGCCCGCAACCGACACGAGCAGAGCCGCCGTGGGAAGGTCGATGCCGCTTGTAACGAACAGAACCGAAAGATACGCGCATCCTCCCATGCTGAAAGCGCCGGTCGCCACCTGGGCCGCCATCAACGCGGTATGCGCCCGCCGGGGCAGCGGGCGGAGGCGGGCCGCATCAGCGCCTTTGTCGCCATTGCGATCCGCACGGCGCTGCACCACCTTCGACTCGAAGGGAGCCAAACCCAAATCGGAAGGGCGGTTGCGCAGAAACGCAAGCACGATCAGCGCCAGTACCAGCGCAAGCCCCGCCTCGCACAGGAACGCCGTCGACAGCGACGAAGCGGCGATTATGCGCTCGACTGCCAGCGGGATGACGATGGAAGCCACGCCGCTTCCGACCGATGCCACGCCCAGCGCCGTGCCGATGCCGCTTGCGAACCAGCGGTTCACCAGCATCGTCGCCGCAATCATGCCGCCGAGGCCGTAACCGAAGCCGCATAGGACGCTGCCCGCGAAAAACAACGGCAGGCTCTGCGCTGCGCCCGCCATGCCGTATACGGCGAAACCCGCAGCAGTGCAGGCCATGGAAAGCGCCGCCCCGCGCCGAGCGTCAAGCGCATGGTAATAGCGGTCGACCACGAACATCGCCCCGAGCGTAACCAGCACGCGCACAGCCAGAATGATCGAGCCGCCGGTATCGCCCACATCGGGTATGGCAACGATGTAGGGCTGATAGACGGCAAACGACGTGGAAGGCAAGCCGATGTTGGTGAACAGGACGAGAAAGCAACACGCGCAGATGACCTTCTCGTAATGGGCGCGCATAACCTTAGTCGCCTCCGGATGGGACGCTATCCTCGGAAAGCGGAGCGTCAGCATCGAGCGGCACGTCAACCTGCGAGGCCATCGCATCATCTAGCGCGCCAGTAGGCGGCACGTCAACCTGCGAGGTCGTCGCATCGCTTTCCTTTTCCGGGAAGAACACCGGGTAGGCGGCACGCTCTTCCGCGCTCGGCTTCGTCGCCAACGACACGATGATGATCAGCGCCAGCGCCACGGTAAGACCGATTGTGATCTGGTGCAGCCCCGCGATCTTGAAGCCGGTCGCCATCGCGATGCAATACGCCGCCGTGCCACCGATCATCGACGCCACAGCGCCCGCGCGCGTCACGCGCTTGAAGAAGAGCGTTCCCAAAAACACCCACACGAACGCCGTCTCGAGCCCGCCGAACGCGAACATGTTGATCTTCCAAATGATGTCGGGCGGCACGATCGACAGCACGAACACGACCACGCCGATGCCGAGCGTGATGATCTGGCTCGAAGTCGCAACGCGACGATCGGGTACCGTGCGGCCCTGCGCGGCGGCGCGATGCAGCCACATGTCTTTCACGATGGCCGACGACGAAGCGATGAGCAGCGACGACACGGTCGAGATGGAAGCAGCGATCGGCCCGATGATGGCGATGCCCGCAAGCCACGGCGGCAGCGTCGACACGATCGCCTGCGGAATGATGTTGTCAACCGAGCCTCCGTACGCCTCCAGCGGTTCGGTCAGGACGCCGGCGGAAAGCACGCCCAGCGCGGTCACGCCGATCATCATGACGCCCGCGATAACGGTGCCCCACACCATGGCGCCGTGCAGTGCCTTCGTGTTCTTGAAGCCCATCGTGCGCACAGCCGACTGCGGAAGCGCGAACGTGAACACGCCCACGAGCAGCCACTGCGTGAAGTACAGCCCGATGGGCATGTTGCCATTGGAAAGCGGATCGAGCAGCTCGGGGTGATTCGTCTCGATCGTGGTCATGACGGTGTCGTAGCCGCCGCCCGCCTGCAAGATTCCGCCCGCCAGCACGGCGATGCCCACAAGCATCGCGATGCCGCAGAGCGCGTCGGTAATAGCTACGCCGCGGAAGCCCCCGATCGACGTGAACAGGATGACTGCGATGCCGAAGATGGCAAGGCCGACCGTACTCGAATAGCCCGTCACATAGGAGAACAGCTTCGCGCCGCCCACGAACTGAGCGATGATCTGCGTGGCGAAGAATACGACGATGATGATGGCTCCAGCATATGCAAGCGTATTGCTGCCGAAACGCGCACGCAGCACATCGATGACCGTGACCGCGCCGAGTTTGCGCGAAACGAGCGCCATCGTCTTGCCCATGATGCCGTACAGCAGAATGAGCGCCGTCACCTGCACGCCTGCCATGTAGACCCAGCCCCAGCCGATCTGCCATGCCTGACCGGGCCCCGACACGAACGAGCTCACGGAGCCGTACGTTGCGATAGTGGTCATGGCCAGCACGAATGCGCCCAGGCTGCGGCTGCCGATGAAATACTCTTTGGCGAAGCCGCCCTCCTGCGCGCCGGCAGCTGCCCGGGCGCGGCGCCGCGCGATCAGCGCCATCGCAAGGGCGAACACGAGGAATACGATGGTTGGGACGAGTCCGGCGATGCTCATCGTGCATCACCGCCCTCGTTCGGCTCGTCATCCAAGTCGAAATCCGCGAACACACCGTAGCGGAGTACCGCGGCAACGACCACGGCTACGATGAGCACGCCCAGCGTGCCCCCTACCACCCAGATGGGCAAATGGAACAGCTGGATATCGAGCCCCGAAAGCCCGAACCCGAGCCCGATCCAAGCGACAACGATCACGGCAAGCGCGATTACCGTGGCTTTCGCTTCGCGATTCGCCTGCGCCATCTTCTGCGCATATGTTGTAAAGGTCTTTTTCATAACGCCGTATTCTACTCCAAGCATATCGTCATCGGATGTGAATCATCGGGGAGACTCCCCAATGATTCACACACGGGAGTCTCCCAAAAATGAATCATTGGGGAGTCTCCCCAATGATTCACTCATGAGCACGAGCGAACCGCCTACCGCTTCTTTCGCAATGCATGCACCCCCAACGCGAGTGCCGCCGTGATAGCCATCACGGGCAGCGTGTTGCCGCAAGGCAGATCCCATGTCATCGAGCAGCGATACATCAAGAAGCCGACCACCCAGAT